>NZ_FWXT01000004.1:300000-520488 GCF_900176535.1 Pedobacter africanus
GTTTTAATCATGGTCGTATTTTACTTCTTCATGATCAGGCCGCAGGTAAAAAAAGCAAAAGACCTTAAAAAAATGGTTGAAGGCTTGAAAAAAGGAGATAAAATTGTAACAACAGCAGGTATCCATGGCCGCATAGCTGATATGAATGAAACCACATTTTTAATTGAGGTAGAAGGTGGTACCAAAATTCGTTTCGATAAAACTGCAGTATCTTTAGATGCAACTAAAGCCGTTGCTCCTAAAGCCGAAGAAGCACCCAAAGCATAGCTTTAAAAACCATTAAATGCAAAAGCCGCATCCTTGTTTGGTGCGGCTTTTGCATTTGAGTATATTTGTTAAAGATATGCCCTTTATCAAACTCACAAAAATTGAGCGGAAACGCTTCCTGGTTTTAATTACCTGTCTGTTGATCGCAATTGCAGCGTGGTTGTTGATGGCACTGGACAATAAATATGTATATACGGCTAAAACGGTTTTAAAATACAACAATATCCCTCAAAAAAAAGCTTTTCACCCTTTGCAGCCTGATACGGTAGACCTCCAGGTTGAAGGTACAGGCTGGCAGCTCCTTTTTGCTAGGCTTAGGGTGAACCCCCCCTCCATATCCATTAGCCTGGAGAAACTCAACAACAGGAACTACATCCTTTTCTCGGAGCAGTTGTTCAATGTAAACAGGCAGCTGGAAACTTCGCAGAAAATCATCTCCGTAAAACCCGATACCCTGTATTTCGACTTTTCCGAAAAGACCGTAAAAAGGGTGCCGGTAAAGTTGATTTCCAATTTGAATTTTAAACAGCAGTACGGGATTTCCAATCCTATTGAAATTATGCCCGATTACGTCACCATTTCCGGACCTGAAGATGAACTGAAAAGGATCAGAGAATGGAGAACAGACTCCTTAAAACTGGATGACCTGCAGGCAACCACCAAAAGTGTAGTGCCCATGATCCAAAGCAGCATGAAAAATGTGAGTATTTTTCCATCCAGTGTAGAGGTTAAGGTACCTGTTGACGAATTTACCGAAAAGGTACTCGAAATACCCCTGAAAATTACCAATAACAGGGAGTATTACAGCATAAAGCTATACCCGAAAAAAGTAAAGGTTACTTTCCTGGTTGCTTTGTCTAAATACAACCAGATCAACGAAGAATTTATAGAGGCCGTGGTAGATATGAACGAATGGAAGGTGTTGAACCACAGTAGTCTGGGTGTTAAAATTGTGCGTTTTCCGGATTACTGTAAATTGCTGCAGGTAGCACCCGGAAAAGTTGATTTTATTGTAGAAAAATAATGCTGAAGATCGGGATAACAGGAGGTATAGGCAGCGGAAAAACCACCGTTTGTAAAGTATTCGAAACATTGGGCATACCTGTTTTTTACGCGGATACGGTGGCCAAACAAATTATGGTGACTGACCAAATACTGGTGGCTGGTGTGAAAAGCGCATTTGGAGCACAAAGCTATGCCGCAGATGGATCGTTAAACAATAAACACATTGCGGCTATTGTATTTAACAATGCCGATGAACTGGCCAGGTTGAATGCATTGGTGCATCCTGCGGTGTTCAGGGCGTTTGACAGCTGGGTGAAGCAGGTTCCGGCAACTGTGCCTTATGTACTTAAAGAAGCGGCCCTGTTATTTGAAAGCGGTTCCTATAAGCTGTGTGATCAGAACATACTGGTGCAGGCACCCGAGGCCGTAAAACTGCAGCGGGTAATGGAAAGGGATGGGGTAACTGCAGAACAGGTTAAAGCGCGTATGGACAAGCAGCTGCCCGAT
This sequence comes from Pedobacter africanus, assembly GCF_900176535.1. Taxonomy (NCBI): domain Bacteria; kingdom Pseudomonadati; phylum Bacteroidota; class Sphingobacteriia; order Sphingobacteriales; family Sphingobacteriaceae; genus Pedobacter; species Pedobacter africanus. The sequence goes on from NZ_FWXT01000004.1 coordinate 301,780, forward strand.
GAAGACAAAATTAAACTGGCCGATCAACTCATAAATAATAACGAGAAAGACTCGCTCATCGTTCAGGTGACCCGACTGCACCGGCTGTTTTTAAATTCCATTGAATGATACTTGATGATTTTATAGTTGCTACCAAAACAGGTTTGTTTTGCAGGTATGGTGACTTTTATTTAGACCCCAAAGAAATTGTAAAACATGCAGTCATTTCACATGCGCATGGCGATCATGCTATAGGAGGGCACCTTTCTGTATATTGTACGGAGGCTACGGCATTGTTTATGAAACACCGCTACAAGAAATTTGCCGGTGAAGCTTTTTACATCAAACCTTACCACTCTTGGTTTGAACTGAACGGGGTAAAGATCAGTTTTTTACCAGCAGGACATATATTGGGTTCTGCGCAGGTTTTAATGGAATACATGGGGGTAAAATACCTTTATACAGGTGATTATAAGCTGCAGCCCGATAAAACCTGTGAGCCCATCGAATTTGTAAAGGCCGATGTGCTGATCACTGAAACTACTTTTGCTGATCCCGGAACAGCACATCCGGTAGCCGAACAGGAAATCCTGAAGCTGAACATTACTCAAAGTAACATTATGCTGGGGGCCTATGCCCTGGGTAAGTGCCAGCGTTTAATTAGTTTGATGAATGACCATTGTATAGAAAAAAGGATACTGCTGCACCACAGCATGCTGCCCTTCGTAAAAATATATGAACAGATGGGGATAGACCTGGGACGCCATGAGCCCTATGACCGTAAGGTGATGAAAAACAACCAGAGTAATATGGTGTACCTGGTTCCACCTATGGTGTTCAATAGCTATTTCAGGGCCGTTAATGTGGTCAGGGCCTTTGCAACAGGCTGGAAGCACCTGCAAAACCAGAATGGGATACAATTGTACATCTCCGATCATGCTGATTGGAACGATATTCTTTTGACAGTGGAAAAGGTACAACCTTTGCAAATATGGACCAACCATGGCAGCGGAGTACAGCTCAAAAAGCATTTCGAAGGAAATTTGGTCGTTAAATTGCTTAACTGATGGAAGAAGGGGTAGATTACTATTTTAACGAAGAGGGTTTGATGGTATTTACCCGGGAGTACCACCTGAAAAGAGGGTACTGCTGTAAGAATAAATGTAAACATTGTCCGTGGGGTTTTGGAAGGGCAAAGTTGAAACAAAAACCGGGAAAAGATAAATAAAGGAAATTCATGATGGAGCTGCAGAAAGAAACGCAAACCACCCGATTTGAGAGCATACACCACCAGGTTATCGTAAATGTACTGCACAGCAGCAACTGGTGTACAGAGAAATTGAGACAAACAATCCTGCCTTTCGATGTAACCACACAACAGTTCAATGTACTGAGAATATTGCGTGGACAGTATCCGCGCAATTCTACCATTAACCTCCTAAAATCGAGAATGCTGGATAAAATGTGCGATGCTTCCAGGATTGTTGACCGGCTGGTGCAGAAAGGACTGGTGCTTAAAGCGCCTAATGCCGAAGACAAGCGCTCGGTAGACATCCTGATCAGTGATAAAGGATTGACATTGCTTAGCGAAATGGATAAAGATGTGAGCCTTTCTGTTCTTATTTCGGATAATTTAACCGAAGAAGAGGCCATTCAGCTCAACGCCCTGCTCGACAAAATGAGGGGTTAATGTGCGTGATGATGGCTGTGCCCTGAGGTATAGAAGCCGATCAGCGCAATGGCTACACCACAGATTACTGCTATCATTTTACGCTTGCTGACCTTATGGTCAACGCTGGATTCAAACAGGATCGTAGTGGATATGTGTAGAAATATCCCGATCACAATACCCATGATCTTGTTGAAATAAGCTTCTACACCACCAATACTGCCATTGCTCAATCCGTAACTTACATAAAAGCCCAATGGCGCCATAATGGCAAAAATACTGATGTAAACAATCACACTGTTCCGGCTGAAATGGCTCTGCACAAGGATACTGGCCAGGGCAAAAGCCGCCGGGATATGATGCAGTGCAATGCCGTAAATCAAGGCGTTGTGCTGGTCTTTTGCCAATGGCATACCCTCCAGAAAGGCGTGGAGGCACAAGCTGATCATGATGCCATAGGGAAACACATGATTGTCGTTATGCTTATGGATATGTCCGTGTTCCACACCTTCAGAAAATTGCTCCAGTAAGATCTGCAATAAAAAGCCGATCAAAATAAATATCCCTATTTCGTCATGGTCCGGGCCGCTGTAAGCCTCAGGGATCAGGTGCAATACTGTAATGGCAAACAGGTAAGCCCCACTAAAAGACAGGATTAACTTTAACAGCTGAGATTTGTCGCTCTTTACCAAAAAGATGGCCGCGCCGCCTAAAAAAGCACTTAGAAATAATATGAGTAATTTCCAGATTTCCATTATTGCTGTGGTTGTATTGTTTGATAAATTTTAGCGGTGCAAAAGCCAATTGCCGTTCCAAGCACTGCACCCACCATAGTGTCTATAGGGTAGTGTACACCAACATAGACCTGTGAAAAAGAAATAATAAATGCCCATGCCAGGCCAATGGGTAACACGGGCTTCCATTTAGGATAAAAAACGAAGATCAGGAAGATGGCTATGGCAAAATGATTGGTTGCGTGGGCCGAAGGAAAGCTATAGCCGCTTCCGCAGGGTACCCTGTGGATAATCTGATCAACCAGGGTCATTTCGTTGCAGGGCCTGATCCGGCCAACCAGCGGCTTGATGATCCTGGATGCCAGTGCATCGCCTATACCAAAAGTTACCAGCAGCATGCCGATGATGTACCAGCCCCTTTTTTTATATTCTATAAAGCTGAAGACCACAATGAAGAGATATAAAGGAGCCCAGAAATACCGGTTGCGCATCAAAGGGAGCAGCCAGTCAAAAAACGGATTGGCCAGGCCCCTGTGTACCTTTAGAAACAGTTCAACATCAAATTGCTGCAAACTTTCTATCATGCTTTTTTGCAGATTAGAATTAATCGTTCCGATTTGTTCTCGTCATACTCGTCCAGACCGTAACTTCCGAATTTGGCGGCAATGCTTAAGCCGCTTTTCTGGAACATGCGCTCAAAATCATCCAGTTTAAAAGCCTGTACACGCTCTTCGAAGGCGAAAGGTTTGTCGCGGTGCTCAAAATTTATATGTTTGATGATCTTTCCGCCAGTCACAAATTTATTGAGGTGGAACTCTATGCCATCAACCGTTTTGGTTTCTTTATGGGTCAGGTTTTTAATGATCTTTTCGGTATTAAAATAGTCGATGACGAGTGTGCCATCGGTTTTAAGCCCTTTTCTGAACGATTTTAAAGCATTTACATGGTCTTTCTCCGTTTCAAAATACCCGAAGCTGGTAAACAGGTTCAAGGCAATATCAAAGTAATTGATAAAACACAGCTTGCGCATGTCGTGTACAAAAAAATGCAGGTGCTTTTGCTCAAACTGCTGGGCATATTTAATATTTTGCTCCGATAGGTCTATCCCCGTTACATCGTAGCCTTTTTTATTCAGGTATATGGCATGCCGGCCTCTGCCACAGGCAATGTCCAGTATCCGAGATTCGGCCGTTGGCTTTAAATAGGCCGATAGGTTGTCAATTAAAAACTCTGCCTCCGCATCGTTACGCTGACTGTAAAGGATGTGATAATAAGGGGAGTTAAACCAGTATTGAAACCATTTGCGCTGCATAGAGCCAGTATTTTTAATGTTTAGAAAAAGACAAATATAGTGTTTTGCTCTGCAACCATGCGGATAATTTAAAAACCAAATGCAATTAAACTGCATTAATCTGATTAATGACCTAAGTTAAATAAATGGTTAGCCTAATTTTTCTTATTTTTGGTAAAAACTAAATAACTTGACACTAATAAAATCAATCTCCGGAATCAGGGGGACGATTGGTGGCATTGCCGGCAATGGTTTAACCCCAATAGATATCGTAAAATTTACAGCAGCCTACGGCTCCTGGGTAATCAACAGAACCAATGTTAAAAAAATTGTACTTGGCCGTGATGCCAGGATCTCTGGTGAAATGGTGAACAACCTGGTCATCGGAACCCTGCAGGGCTTAGGCATTGAAGTCGTAGACCTCGGTCTTTCTACCACACCAACAGTTGAAATTGCCGTGCCTATGGAAAAAGCCGGTGGAGGCATCATTTTAACTGCAAGCCACAACCCTAAACAGTGGAACGCCTTGAAACTGTTAAATGATAAAGGCGAGTTCATTAGCGATGCAGATGGAAAGGAAGTACTTGAAATGGCCGAAAAAGCCGAATTTGAATTTGCAGATGTGGATAGCCTTGGCAAAGTGATCAGCAATGATACTTACCTGCAAAAACACATCGACGTTATCCTTGCACTGCCATTGGTAGATGTGGAGGCCATAAAAAAAGCCAATTTTAAAATTGCAATTGACTGTGTAAATTCTACAGGGGGCATATTTGTTCCTGCCCTGTTGAAAGCACTGGGTGTAGAAACCGTATACGAATTGTACTGTGAACCAGACGGACATTTCCCGCATAACCCTGAACCACTGCCGGAAAACCTGACCGAGATTGCCAAAGTTGTACAAAACAAAAAAGCCGATCTGGGTATTGTTGTTGATCCGGATGTTGACCGTCTTTGCTTTGTCTGTGAAGACGGAGAGATGTTTGGCGAGGAATATACACTGGTTGCAGTAGCGGATTATATCCTTAAAAATACGCCGGGAAATACGGTATCCAACCTGTCTTCGACAAGGGCATTGAGAGACGTGACCGAAAGGGCAGGCGGACAATACAATGCCTCGGCAGTAGGTGAGGTAAATGTGGTGAACCAAATGAAAGCAACACATGCCATCATTGGGGGTGAAGGCAATGGAGGGATCATCTATCCTGAATTGCACTATGGCCGTGATGCGCTGGTTGGGATTGCCTTATTCCTTACACATCTGGCAAAATCTGGTAAATCAATTTCCGTGCTTCGTAGCAGTTACCCGGAATACCACATTTCAAAGAATAAGATTACACTGACCCCGGAAATGGATATCGATGCACTGATGCTCAAGGTTCAGGAAAAATATAGCAGCCAGCCCAATACCACGATTGACGGATTGAAGATCGAGTTTGATAAAGAATGGGTGCACCTGCGCAGGTCGAATACTGAGCCGATCATCCGGATCTATAGCGAAGCCGGCACCGAAACCGTTGCTGAAAGCCTTGCCACAAAGATCATCTCGGATATCAAAGAAATATTAAAACTGAACTAAAAGAACTAACTAACTTATTATTATAAAAATGGAACGCGTCTATTTAGATAATGCCGCGACCACGCCTTTGGATAAGGATGTCATGGCCGAAATGGTTTCCGTAATGAGCACTTACTACGGAAACCCTTCTTCAATACATGCTCAGGGCCGTGAAGTACGTACTTTGATTGAAAAAGCAAGGAAAACCGTTGCAGGACTGCTAAATGCAACGCCTGCAGAGATATTTTTTACCTCTGGCGGTACTGAAGCCGATAATACAGCTATCCGCTGTGGCATTGAGGCTTATGGCATCAGGCATGCCATTACCTCTAAGATCGAACACCATGCTGTAGAGCATACCCTTAACCAGTTGTTAAAACAGGGGCTGATCGATAAACTGAGCTTTGTAGACATTGACCAAAAAGGTAACATCAGTTATGCGCACCTGGAAGAGCTGCTCAAAAACAACAGCCGGTCATTTGTGTCTTTAATGCATGCCAATAATGAACTCGGTACTTTAACGGATATAGAGCGGGTGGGTGCTTTGTGCGAACAATACGATGCCATTTACCACTGCGATACCGTGCAGACCATGGGGCATTATGTGCACGATGTAAGAAAACTGAAAGCGCACTTTATAGTTTGTGCGGCGCATAAACTGCATGGGCCGAAAGGTGTAGGTTTCCTGTTTGTGAACCATAACATTAAAATCCCGCCAATGATTTTTGGTGGAGCACAGGAACGCAACATGCGTGGCGGAACAGAAAATGTATATGGAATTGTGGGACTGGCAAAAGCCCTGGAAATAGCCTATGCCGAGATGGAAAGTCACCGGCAGCATGTTCAGGAATTGAAAGATTACCTGAAAGATAAGCTAAGCAGGGAAATCCCTGATGTGCAGTTCAATGGCGAAACGGCTGCAGATAAAAGCTTATATACTATACTGAACGTTTCATTCCCTGCAATGGATATGGCCGATATGTTGCTCTTTAACCTCGATATCAGTGGCATTTCAGCTTCGGGTGGCAGTGCCTGCTCCTCGGGATCTAATATCGGTTCGCACGTACTTTCGGGTATTAAGTCCGATCCGGACAGGCCTTCTGTACGTTTCTCTTTCAGTAAATACAATACGAAAGCAGAACTGGATTATGTGGTAGAGAAAGTAAAAGAGATTGTAGCAAAAAATGTAGCAGTTTAATTCAACCGCTACATTTTTTATTTAGTTTTTCATCATTTTAATGAAGGCCGCCAGTTTGGCTTTCATCGCTCTGCGGTCTACAATAAAATCTAAAAAGCCATGCTCCAGTACAAATTCTGCTGTCTGGAAACCTTTTGGCAAATCCTTTTTGATGGTTTCTTTAATTACCCTTGGCCCTGCAAAACCAATTAATGAGCCCGGCTCAGCAATGTTGATGTCGCCAAGCATCGCATAAGAAGCCGTTACCCCTCCGGTTGTAGGGTCGGTAAGCAGGGATATATAAGGGATTTTTGCTTCACTCAATAACGCCAGTTTAGCCGAAGTTTTGGCCATCTGCATCAAAGAAAATGCAGCCTCCATCATACGGGCACCACCCGATTTTGAAATCATCAGGAAAGGGATTTTATGTTTGATACTGTAGTCGATAGAACGGGCAATTTTTTCACCTACTACCGATCCCATTGATCCGCCAATGAAGTTAAAGTCCATACAGGCCACAACAAGGTCTTCACCCTCTATTTTGCCATGCGCTGCCCTGATGGCGTCTTTTAAGCCGGTTTTGGCCATGCTTTCTATTAAACGCTCTGTATAGGGTTTGCTGTCCGTAAAGCTCAACGGATCCCCTGAAGTCAGGTTTGGAAACAATTCCTGGAACTCATTATTGTCAAATAGTACCTGAAAGTATTCTTTGGAACCAACCCGCAAATGGTAATTGCAGTATTGGCAAACATATTTATTTTCTAACAGGTCGGCACTGTGCAACGCTTTCTTACAGTTAGGGCACTTATTCCATAAACCATCGGGTGCCTCTTTCTTTTCTTCCGTCGACGTGCTGATACCTTTTTTTTCTCTCTTAAACCAAGCCATGTTACTTATTGAAAAATGCGAGTACAAAGAAACAAAAAAAAATCAGAACACCCTGCGCAAGTTTAGCATAACTTTAATTTGCCCAAACCCATAATTTTCATAACTTCGGCGTATCTAAAATTAAAAATAATGAGTTTAAAAGGCTATAAAGGCGTAATTTACGGAGATGCCGTTCAGGAATTGTTTGAACAGGCAAAAAAACATCAGTTTGCTTTACCTGCAGTTAATGTTATCGGAACCAATTCCATTAACGCGGTGATGGAAACTGCAAAAGCGGTTAATTCACCGGTTATCATCCAGCTGTCTAATGGCGGGGCGCAATTTTATGCAGGTAAAACATTAAATAATGATAATTTAAATGCCTGTGTGTTAGGAGCCGTTTCTGCTGCTAAACACGTTCATTTATTGGCAGAACACTATGGTGTGGCCGTGGTGTTGCATACCGACCATGCAGCTAAAAAGCTGCTGCCTTGGATAGATGGATTGCTGGACCATGGTGAGAAATTTTTTGCAGAACATGGTAAACCACTGTTTTCTTCGCATATGCTCGACCTTTCGGAAGAGCCGATTGAAGAGAATATGGAAATCTCTGCCAGATACCTTGCACGTATGGCTAAAATGGGCATGACCATCGAAATTGAGCTGGGTGTAACCGGAGGTGAAGAAGATGGGGTAGACAACAGTGATGTGGATAGCGCTAAGTTATATACACAGCCTTCTGAAGTGGCTTATGCTTATGAAGAACTGAGCAAAGTAAGTGATAAATTTACAGTAGCTGCTGCATTTGGTAACGTACATGGGGTTTATAAACCAGGAAACGTGAAATTACAGCCGGTAATCCTTAAAAATTCACAGGATTACATTAAAGAAAAATTTGGATTGTCTGCCGAAAAACCTATCAATTTTGTGTTCCATGGTGGTTCTGGCTCTTCTCAGGAAGAGATCAGGGAAGCAATCTCTTATGGCGCCATTAAGATGAATATCGATACTGATATGCAATGGGCATTCTGGGAAGGTGTGCTGAACTATTACAAAGCCAATGAAGCTTATCTTCAGGGGCAGATCGGTAACCCGGACGGAGAGGATAAGCCTAATAAAAAATATTACGATCCCCGTGTGTGGCTGCGCAAAGGCGAAGAGCAGTTTGTTGCCCGCTTAAAACAGGCATTCGATGATCTGAACTGTACCAACGCCAGCGACAAGCTGTAGTTGTTACCGGATTTATTGAACGGCCGCACCAAAACTATGGTGCGGCTTTTTTTGTTTCATTAGGTAGTTGCCTAAATAATGATGACCTTTAGCTTGATCGTACAGGTTTATGAAAAAGAAGCAAGAAAATAACAACAGTTTATTTGAACGTTTTGCCAATGCGGCAACCAAATTTACCGGCAGCTCCCCGGCATTTCTTATCGCTACTGCGATAGTACTGGTGTGGGCACTAACAGGTCCCCTGTTTGATTATTCGGAAACCTGGCAGCTGGTTATCAATACCGGAACCACTATCATTACTTTTCTGATGGTCTTTTTAATCCAGAAAGCACAGAATAAGGATGGAAAAGCCATCCAGCTGAAACTGAATGAACTGATTGCAGCGCATGAAAGAGCCAGTAACAGGATGGTAGATATTGAAGACCTGACAGAAGCAGAACTCGATCAGCTGCATAAATTTTATGTCGCCCTTGCTGAACTGGCAAAAAAGGAAAATGATATTCACTGTTCACATTCCATAGATGCTGCTGAAGAAATCCATCAAATTAAAAGAAAAGTAAAAACCATATTGACAAAAAATCATGGAAGCACTACTGGTAAATAAGGTAAAAACCAAGGAGGAACTGGAAAAGGTATTTGCGGTAAGAAAAAAGGTGTTTGTAGAAGAGCAGAATTGTCCGCCCGAACTGGAATGGGAAAATGAAGAGGAATCGATACACTTTTTGGCTGAAATAAACGGGGAACCTTGCGGTGCCTGCCGCTGGCGTAAAACAGAAGCTGGGTATAAGCTGGAGCGTTTTGCCGTGCTAAAGGAGTTCCGTGGCAAAAGGATAGGACAGGCCCTGGTGGCAGCTGCGCTTGCTGATCTGCCGGAAAGCGCCCATTATATTTACCTCAACGCGCAGTTGGATGCCATGCGCCTGTATTCCAGATTTGGCTTCATTGCCGAGGGGGAGCAGTTTGAGGAAGCCGGTATACAGCACATGAAAATGGTAAAAAAAGCCTAGAGGAATACTTTGGAGGAGTAATCAATTGCTTCCTGCCAGTGTTCCATACTTAAGCCTAAGGGTTCCTTTTGTGCCTGTAAATAGCTGATCAGGTCTTCAGTAGCCATGTTGCCGGTTAAATCATCCGTTGCCATAGGACAGCCCCCAAAACCCTTCAGGGCACTGTCAAAGCGCCTGCAGCCAGTCTCGTAAGCCGCCTGTATTTTTTCATGGCGGGTATTGGGCGTGCTGTGCAGGTGTAACCCAATTTCTACGTCCTCGTAACGCTCCAGTAAGCCTGGTAAAATGGATTTTATCTTCTCGGGCGAAGAGACCCCGGTGGTGTCCGACAAGGCCAGGATACGCACACCATGACCCACCAGCTGATCTGCCCATTGCTCTACGATTTCTGCATTCCATTCGTCCCCATAAGGGTTTCCAAAACCCATTGATAAATAAATCACCGCAGTTTTATTTTGTTTATCGCATAGTTCCAGCAGCTGCTTTACCGTATCCACAGACTGTACTATACTGGAATTGGTATTGCGCTGTTGAAAAGTTTCTGAGATAGAGAAAGGAAAGCCAAGGTAACTGATCTCCCGGTACATCGCAGCGGTTTCTGCACCCCTTAAATTGGCCACTATGGCCAGCAATTTTGACGATGTATTATCCAAATCAAGCTTTGCCAGAACTTCAGCCGTGTCCCGTAGCTGGGGGATAGCCTTTGGCGATACAAAACTACCGAAGTCGATGGTGTCAAAACCAACTTTCAACAGCAGGTTGATATAGGCAGCTTTAATATCGGTAGGTATAAAATCATGGATGCCCTGCATGGCATCCCTTGGGCATTCAACTAATTTAACCGGCTTTTGTTGTTTCATGTACTGCTAGTTCGTCGTCTATACTTTTTTCCTTAAAAAATGGGCGGATGATCAGCCTGGTACCCCTATCGTAGCTAAAATAACTCCATACCCAGTTTACAAATACCACCAGTTTGTTCCTGAAGCCCACCAGCGTCATCAAATGTACGAACATCCAGGTAAACCAGGCAAATACCCCCTGAAAACGGATCTTATGCAGGTCTACCACTGCGCGGTTCCTGCCGACTGTGGCCATGGCACCTTTGTCGAAGTATTTAAAATGTTCTATGGGTTTTTTCTCTATGATATTGATGAGGTTTCTGGCCAATAACTTACCCTGTTGTATTGCCGCCGGGGCTACGCCCGGATGCCCGTTAGGGAATTCTTCTGTAATCATGGCTGCCACGTCGCCGATGGCGTAAATATTGGAGTAACCTTCAACCAGGTTAATTTCATTAACTTTCAGCCGATTTCCCCTTACCACATGTTCGGTGTTCAGGCCATCTAAAACCACGCCTTTAACGCCGGCCGACCAGATTACGGTGGATGAAGGGATGTGCTGCCCATCGACCAGGCTCAACATGGCGCCATCGTAGCCCGATACGCGGGCATTGTTCATGATGGTTACCCCCAGTTCTTTAAGGAAATCGGCTGATTTTTGCTGTGCCTGTACAGACATGGCACCCAGCAGTTCAGGTGATCCTTCGATCAGGTAGATGTTCACATCGTCTATATTCAGATCTGGATAGTCATTTTTAAGCACGTGTTTTTTTAGTTCGGCCAATGCCCCGGCAGTTTCCACACCGGTTGGGCCGCCACCTACCACTACAAAGTTGAGCAGCTGTGCCCGATGCAGTGGATCGGGCGCAATCTGCGCCGCTTCCAGGTTTTGTAAGATCAGGCTTCTCAGGTTAAGGGCTTCAGGAATCGACTTCATGGGCATGGCATTGTGTTCTATTTCTGCCTGCCCGAAAAAGTTACTGGTAGAGCCCGTTGCAATTACCAGGTGATCGTACTCAATCACACCTATGGAAGTTTCAATGGTATTGGCTTCAGGGTTCACCTGATGTGCTTCTGTAACCCTGAAAGTCAGGTTTTTCTGTCCTTTAAAAATCTTACGCAGAGGAAAAGCGATGGAGTCTGCCTCCAGGCCTCCTGTTGCCACCTGGTACAACAGGGGCTGGAAGGTGTGGTAGTTGTGCTTATCCAGCATCATCACGTCTACCGGTTTGTTGCGCAGCTTTTTAGCCAATTCAATCCCTCCAAATCCACCGCCTACAATAACTATTCTTGGTCTGTTGCCCTTTGGGAAATGTTGCTCCATGATCTTGATTTAAGTAAATATACATAACAAACAAAAAGGCACCCAAAAAGGGTGCCTTTATTTATCACGGGTTTGTAATTACTTATTTTTTGTTTTTCACTCTGGCTTCTCCAAGGTCCAGTACAATCGGGGTAGAGATACACAATGATGAATAGGTACCAATGATACGGCCAATCAAAAGGGCGAAAATAAATCCGCGGATGCTGGCACCGCCGAAAATAAAGATTACCAACAATACAAAGAATACTGTTAATGAAGTCAGGATAGTACGGCTCAGTGTACTGTTCAGCGCAAAGTTGATCAGGTTTTCTCTTTCTTTTCCGTGCAAATCTTCTTTACCTTGTTCTGCCAGCTTCTCACGGATCCTGTCAAATACAACTACCGTTTCTGTCATGGTGTAACCCATAACGGTCAGGATCGCTGCGATAAAGTCCTGGCCAATCTCTAAAGAGAAAGGCATCACACCATCTAAGATGGTATAGAATGAAAGTACCAGCAATACGTCGTGGAACAAGGCGATAACCGCACCTAAACCATAGTTCAGCTTCTTGAACCTTACCACGATATAAATGAACATCACCAGGCAGGAGAACAGGATGGCTCCATAAGCACCATATACAATGTCGCTCGCAATGATAGGACCTACCTTCTCATTACTTTCAATGGTATATTTTACGCCTGTTTTAGCCAGACCAGCCTTTAAAGCATTTTCTACAATCTTATCTGCCTGTATGTCAGAGTCAGTAATGTGGAAAGTAGTGGTGATCTTTAACTCATTGTCTGCACCAGCTGTTTTAACGATGGTTTCCGACTCAGGAAATACGCTTGAAAGCTGCGCTTTTACATCTTCTGTATGCATTGCTTTATCGAAGTGAACGATATAGGTACGTCCGCCTTTGAAGTCGATACCCAGGTTCAATCCGCCATTTTTAAAGTAGAAGATAAAACCTAGAACAATAATTACTGAAGATATGGTATAGTATAATTTTCTGTGCCCAACAAAGTTGAAGGCAATGTTTTTAAATGCATGGATGGTTGCTTTGTTGCCAAAAGTAATGTTCGCTTTTTTCTCCAGCAGCGTATCGAATACCAAACGTGAGATCAGTACGGCGCAGAATAAAGAAGAAAGGATACCGATACAAAGGGTAGTGGCAAAGCCCTGAACAGGACCGCTGCCGAAGATGTAAAGGATTACACCCAATACCAGTACGGTTACGTTTGAGTCGATGATAGAAGACATCGCATGTTTAAAGCCCTCTTTGATAGCAACAGGAGTAGATTTACCTAAATTCAGCTCTTCCCTTACCCGTTCAAAGATCAGGATGTTCGCATCCACCGACAAACCGATTACCAATACGATACCGGCAATACCAGGTAAAGTCAATACCGCACCCAGTGATACCAGGACACCCATAATGAAGAACAGGTTGATGACCAAAGCAAGGTTAGCTACCCAACCAGCTTTGTTGTAATACAGGGCCATGAAAATCAGGATCACCACAAAGGCAAGTACGAATGACAGCAAACCATTGTGGATCGCAGCTTCACCCAATGAAGGTCCTACTACAAACTCTCCAACAATTCTTGCCGGGGCAGGCAGTTTACCTGCTTTTAAGATGTTGGCTAAATCCTGTGTATCGTTTTGTGTAAAGTTACCGGTGATCTGGGAAATGCCGTTAGGAATCTCGTTCTGCACCGTTGGTGCCGAATAAACCGTGTTGTCTAAAACAATCGCAATGGATTTTTTATCGTTTACATCTGCAGAAGCTTCTGCGGTAATTTTTTTCCATTTGGCGGCACCATCGCCGGTCATGTACATGGTTACTTCCGGTTTACCGTTCTGACCAAAATCAGCACGGGCATCGCTGATGGCCTCACCACCAAGATCTGGCTTGCCATCTAAAGAAGAAACTTTAATGGCATACAGTTCGAAAATTTTGCTGGTATTGGCTACACCAAGGTCAGCAGGTTTAACACTCCACATGAATTTGTAAGTCTGAGGAATGATAGCCGCGATCTCAGGTCTTCTGAAGAACGCATTTACCTTGGCAGTATCTTTTTGTGCTGCAAAACCAACAACCGGTCCAGGACGCAAAGCCTGTTGTCCGTTTTCGCTCTGGTAGGTTGGAGGCTGTAATACCGCAAATAAAGGATTGGATTTTACAGCTTCGTTATTTTTAACGCTGGCCGAATCTTTGGTATCTGTCTTTTTTGCCAGTCCGGCCAGTTTACTTCCGCTTTTTGCAGCAGTATCCTTTGCGGCTGTTGCAACGGCAGTAGTATCTTTTAAGGTAAGCGCAAGCGTTTTGTTGATGTTCTCCATTACAGGGTACACATCCTGGTTGCTATACACTTGCCAGAATTGTAATTCAGCTGAACCCTGCAGTAATTTATGCACACGGTCTTTGTCCTGCACACCCGGCATCTCGATCAGGATACGATTGGTACCTTCCTGTTTCTGCATGTTCGGACTTACCACACCGAAACCATCAATACGGCTTCTGATGATGATGAACGAACGATCGATTGCACTGGTGGCTTCTTTAGACAAAAAGCTCTTTACTTCATTGTTGCTTGCATTTGGCTTTAGCAGTTTTGCATTGTCCTGGTTAGAGAAGAAATCTACCAGTTGTTTACCTGGAGCAAGTTTCTCATATTCATTTACAAACAAAGTGATGAAATCTTTTCCGCCTGCATTCAGTTGCTGCTGGGCGTTCGATAAGGCCTTGTTAAAATTAACATCATCGGTATTGCCGGCTAATGATTTTACCAGTTCACCTAACGATATTTCCATCGTTACGTTCATACCGCCCTTAAGGTCTAACCCTAAGTTAATTTCTTTTGCTTTACAGAATTGATAATTAAAACCAAAAAGCGGATAAACCGGCACAGTGGCCATCGAGTCTAAATAAGCTTTTTCTTTTTCTACGTCTCCTTTAGCATAAGCTTTTGCGTCTCTTTCCACTTTCGAGGTAACAAAGTTGAATGAGAGAGAATACACACAGACAATACCCAAAAGTATTGCCATAAATTTAATAAAACCTTTACCCTGCATTTGTTTGTAATAATTAGTCTATATCTGCTATATATTTTTTTAACAAGTCGGCAAATCTAATTATTTTTTTAATTAATAGGCCACCTTATTGTTTTTTTATTATAGAGGCTCAGTTATTTCCGTAGAAGTGTCGAAAAAGTATAAGCTACGCTGTTTTTTTCATCGGGTAAGTGCCTTTCAATATTGGTCTCTTCCCAGATGCCGGCATCAATTTCAGGAAAAAAAGCATCTGCATTATAGCTTTTGTGTACCCTGGTCAGGTAAATGCGGTTGGTACGGGCTAAGGCCGATTTATAGATTTCGGCCCCGCCAATAATAAATACTTCAGCTTCGGTACTGCAAAGCGCTACTGCTTCATCCAGATGGTTCACTACTTCGACACCAGGTATCTCCAACCCCCGCGTTCTTGTAATTACAATGTTACGCCTGTTGGGCAGGGGCCTGCCTATAGAATCATAGGTTTTGCGGCCCATAATAATGGTATGGCCGGTAGTGATTTGTTTAAAATGCTTCAGATCTGCAGGCAGGTGCCACAGCAATTGGTTGTCTTTTCCTATGGCATGGTTTTCGGCAATGGCAACAACTATAGAAAGGATCATACTGCTACCACTCCTTTAATATGCGGATGCGGATCATAGTCTTTAAGCGTAAAATCTTCATATTTAAAACCGAAGATGTCTTTAACTTCAGGGTTGATTTCCATTAGCGGTAATTGCTTCGGTTCCCGGCTTAGCTGCAGTTTAGCCTGTTCCATATGGTTGTTGTACAAATGGGCATCACCAAGGGTATGGATAAAATCGCCATACTGCAGTCCGCATACCTGTGCTACCATCATGGTCAGCAGGGCATAGGAGGCAATATTAAAAGGAACGCCCAAAAATATATCGGCACTGCGCTGGTACAGCTGGCAGCTTAATTTTCCATCAGCCACATAGAACTGAAAAAAAGCATGGCATGGCGGAAGCGCCATATTTTCTACCTCTGCAACATTCCAGGCCGATACGATGATCCTCCTGGAATCGGGATTGTTTTTAATGGTGTTTACAATCTGCGCAATCTGATCTATATATCCGCCATCTGGTTTAGGCCATGAACGCCACTGAGAACCATAAACCGGGCCCAGGTCGCCATTTTCATCTGCCCATTCGTCCCAGATCCGCACGCCGTTATCTTTGAGGTATTTGATATTGGTATCGCCGCTTAAAAACCAGATCAGCTCGTGGATGATCGATTTTAAGTGCAGCTTTTTGGTCGTCACCATTGGAAAACCTTCCTGCAGGTTAAAACGCATCTGGTAACCAAATACGCTAATGGTTCCCGTTCCGGTACGGTCGTGCTTTTGCGTGCCATGATCCAGCACATGCTGCATCAGATCTAAGTATTGCTTCATATATTTACAGAGTACTTGTATGCAAAAGTACGCATAAATGTGTACTTATAAAATGTCGGGTACCAATCACTGTTCCGTTACTATCCGTTTTTTTCAACACCCGGCTTTTCAGGACTGGGTGCTGCTAGGGCAACATTGGTCAGGCAGTTTAATTACGCGGGAGTTTCAGCTTGTGGATATCCGACCAAACCGAGGCTTTTTTACCATTAGGCACAACTTCGGGTGGGGGAAGCACAAATGCCCCGGGGCTAATCACTGCGCCGCATACTCCGGCCGGATTAAAAGCAGGGCCGTTAATCACAGTTTTGATGTTGTCCTGCAGAGAAAAATAATTCAGGCCAATGCCGGCAACGCATAAACAGCCATCAGGCACTTCAAAAACAAACTCCTGCGCCGGAACGGTCTCTTGTGTTTTGCTGATGGTGATGCTTTGCTGCAACGGATAGGTGCGTAAGCCCGGTTCCGGCGCAATAAGCGTAACTGCAATCTTTAGCTCACAAACATTTGCCCTGAGCGGAAACTTGAGCTGCTCATCTGTTGTAATTTCAGGAAGGTTTATTTTGAGGGTATTGCCGTCCAGATGTACTTCGGGCCTAACCCATAAACTGTTGATCAACGGAGACCTGATGTTGAATTCAGCCCCTGTAAGTCTCGAGAAGCTATCTTCGGAAAAATTGAATTTTTGCGTTTCCGGGTTATAACATTGTCTGATGACTTCTTTTACCGGCTTATTAAAGCGATTGATCATATCGCCATCGTAATGGCTCCGGATCAGCATGTTCAAATCCTTGCGGATGGCTTTTGCCAGTGTGCTGCCCAATCCAAATAAATTGGCAGCTTGTTTTGTCGCTTTTGTTTGTTTAAATTTACGGGGAGCAGTTTGTAAAATTGTCATTCCGTTTCTGCCCCTTCTGCTTACTACCGGGCCTATCAGGCCTGTTAGGTGTTTTCCATCGAATTTACCCATGTTCATTTAAGTTAAATATTTGGCCGTTCCTCTGTTTGAAGAACCTGGTTTGTGCCTGATATGCGCCTGAGGTGATTACAGGTTGAAGATGCATTCCATGTGCGGTGAGTCCGCCTTTTTCCCAAAAAAAGGCGGACTCACCGCGGACTCATGGCGCAGTCAGCACGGACTCACCTCAGGCGCATATCAGGCACAAACCAAACATACATAGACATCAGCTTTATTTTCTGTAAAGGAAAATATCGGAGTGGTCAGTATTCAGTTGACTATCACAATTATAGCGCCAGAAATTCAAATGTCAGCTGCCACAGCAAAGCCATTCAGAAATTTAGTAAGTTTGCCTGCGAACGTTAAAATGCAGAATACATGCTTGCTTTTGCCAATGCCAAGATCAATCTTGGATTAAATATTACGGAGAAAAGGAGTGATGGTTACCACAATATCGAAACCATTTTTTATCCGGTAAAACTGAACGATGTTGTTGAAATTACAGATGCAAAGGAAACCACCTGTGTGGTAAAGGGTATTGATGTGCCCGGGGCGGCGAAGGATAACCTTTGTCTAAAGGCCTTCAATGTATTGAGAAAAGATTTCGGTTTACCAGCGCAGCAGATTACCCTGTTAAAAAATATTCCGGTTGGTGCAGGGCTTGGCGGAGGCTCTTCGGATGCTGCCCATCTGGTCAAACTGGTCAATGAAAAATTCAAACTCGGCCTTTCTGTTGCAGCGATGCAGGATTACGTCAGGGAGCTGGGGGCCGATTGTGCCTTCTTTATTGAAAACCAGCCTGCATTTGCTTTTGGTAAGGGTGATGAATTTGAGCCAATCGCAATAGATTTGTCAAATTATCACCTTGTGTTGGCAAAACCACCTGTGCATGTCTCTACAGCAGCTGCTTATGCGGGAATAAAGCCCGCAAGCCCTCGCAGATCGATAAAAGATTTAATACATTTGCCTGTAGAGAAATGGAAGGGGCAGCTTGAAAACGATTTTGAGCCTTCTGTTTTTTCAGGTTATCCGGAAATTGAGCAGGTTAAAAGCAAGCTGTATCAATCGGGGGCATTGTTTGCCTTAATGAGCGGCAGCGGTTCCTGTGTATATGGCATATTTAACCGGAAGGTTAGTTTGCCGGAACTGGAAAAAGACAACAAAGTGTTTTATGGTGTTTAAGTGGATAAGCTTTGGCGCCGGCAGATATAACGCTGTAAATGATACAAAAGAGAGATTAACTATCAATAAATACAATGCAGGAAGAGAATTTTGAAACACTGGCCATACGCCTACAAGCTGAAAGAACCCAATTTAAAGAACACTCGGTACCGTTGTACCTGACATCGAGCTACAAATTTGACGATGCGGAGGATATGCGCGCCCTGTTTGCCAACGAAAAGGAAGGCAATGTTTACAGCCGTTATGCAAATCCGAATACAGATGAGCTGATCACTAAGCTGTCTGTACTGGAAGGTGCAGAAGCGGGATGGGTTACGGCAAGCGGAATGGCGGCCATATTTACAACTTTTCTGACTTTCCTGCAGTCTGGCGACCACGTACTGTCGAGCCGTTCGGTTTTCGGTTCTACGCACCAGCTGCTCAACAATATTTTTCCTAAATGGGGCATCAGCTACACCTATGCTGATCTGGACAAACCCGAGGAGTGGGAGCAAGGGATCAGGCCGAATACAAAGATGATCTTTGTGGAAACGCCTTCAAATCCGGGCATCGACATTATTGACCTGGAATGGCTGGCCGGACTGGCAAAGAAAAATGGCATTATGCTGGTGGTCGACAATTGTTTTGCTACGCCATACCTGCAGCAGCCGATAAAGCTGGGTGCGGATATTTCTATCCACTCGGCAACTAAATTTATAGACGGACAAGGCCGTACGCTGGGCGGGGTTATCCTGGGTTCTGCAAAACACATCAAGGAAATTGAAGGTTTTGCAAGGCATAGTGGTCCGGCCATGTCGCCTTTTAATGCCTGGATTTTGTCTAAAAGCCTGGAAACACTGGCTGTGCGTATGGACAGGCATTGCGAAAATGCGTTGAAAGTTGCTGAATTTCTGGAAGCACACAGCAGCATCAAAAAAGTGATGTACCCTTTTCTGCCTTCGCACCCTCAGTACGAAATTGCCAAAAAACAAATGAAACAGGGGGGCGGGATTGTAACCCTGGTGATTAATGGTGGTGTTGAGGCGGCCGGCCGCTTCATGAATAAACTGAAGATGTTCTCTATTTCGGCCAACCTGGGCGATACGAGGTCTATTGCTACACATCCGGCAACCAGTACGCACTCTAAATTGAGCGAAGCGGAGCGTTTGCAGGTGGGCATTGAGCAGGGGACAATCCGGTTATCGATTGGCCTGGAACATATCAACGACATCATTTCGGATATCGAGCAGGCTTTGGCTTAAGTAAATTCTGGCATAAAAATAACCACATAAAAAAGGCCTGAGTTCAAATTGAGCTCAGGCCTTTTTTTATAAGGTTGAGGCTTACTGGATGTAATCCCTGTCTTCGTCACTCAGCTTGTTCTTGTTATCGTGCTGGTCAATTTCCCGGTCGTAAGAACTTACGGTAGTTTTAGGGCGGCCCGCCCAGAAGCCCAGCACGAAGCCCACAAAAGTGCATACACCCACCACCAGCAGCTTGGAAATGTCTTTCTTAACAAAGATAAAGTTGAATTCAACTGCGTCTGTATTGATCATTAAAAAAATAGTAATGAGTGCTGTAAAGATGATGATGAAGACGGTTTTGCTGCGCATGACTTAAAAGCTATAGTTTAAAATTAGTTCTAATATAGGGTTTTGGTTGTAAACTTTATTGACAAACACAAATCTCCCGCCAACTTCTACATTTGGCTGGTAACGCAGTACGTTCATGTTGCTTCGGAGTTCAAATCCATAGGTTTTGGGTTCTCCCAGATTGGTTTCGGTGCCAATGTTCTCGTAATGACAGAATATACCGGCCCTGAGGTTTCTGATGTAGGCAATGGGGCCTAGCTCGGCATCAGGAAAGGCAATGGGAAACCTGTAATTGAACAACAGCGTGTTTTTGAGCATGCTCATTGCCCTGATGTTGTTGTAGCCATACACAGCGTTAATTTCCCTTTCGTACTTTCTTACGCCTGTTGCATGCTGGTAGTTGAAATTGGCCAGGAAAGAATGGTTCCTGAAAAGGCCCGGAAAGTAAAAGAAAGCTTCTCCGGCAAATAGACTGCCATCCAGTTGTTTGTCGAATGGCTGGTGCAAATAGGTAGTCCTTAAAATCTGTGCCCAGCGCGGTGCCACGTCACGTTCGGCCTGGCGGATGCTGTGCTGAAAGGTGAAGCCGTATTCCATAGGGAACCTTAGTGTGGAAATGTAATTGGCCGGCATATTTTGGGGCTGGTACCTTTTGGTAAAGCTGGTGGCTGTTTTTAAGGAGAAGCTATAGGTGCTGCCCAGGGTATTGAGGCTGATGGGCAGTAATGCCTGCAGCTGTATGTTGTTCTCGCGCCAGTCGCCCTGGTATATGCCGCTGTTGGTGCTGTAAAATGTTCTTCTTGGCCGGTTCCTATAAGTGGCACTGATGATGGGATAAAAACTTTTCAATACAAAGCCTGCGTTGTACTCAAAACGGTTGAGGTCGCGATGGTACTGTGCGCCGGCAAAACTGCTGAAGGTGCTGAGCAGGTTGTTGGAGTTGAGCTGCAGGCCAAACTGGTATTCGTCTTCAATAATCGGGATGATGCTGTGTACATTGAACAGATTGCCAAACCTGCCATAGGGTTTGGAGGTGTAGGTGCTGTCGGGGATTTTTGAAAACACGTTTCCGGTATGTTCCTGTTTTTCGGCGGCCTCGCCAAAAAACACAAAATTGCTGGCGCCGGTTTGACGGGCATTGATGGTGGTTTCGGCAACCTGGTATCCGGATGCTGTGTAGTTGTTAAAAATTATTGTTTTTGAATTTTTGCTGAACGACGGATTAAAAGCGCCGTATTTTGCTGCGCTCAGAGCGCTTATCTTTTTTGTTTTGATATCTATGCTGTAAATGTTGTCAACTCCGCTGTAATGCGCGTTAAATGCGATCTGGTCGCTGATGAATACTGGTCTTGTAATTTGCTGTTGCGTATTGGGGATCAGCTGCTGGCGCTGACCGGAACGGTTGCTGGTCCACATGGCCTTTCCTTTTTCCGTTACACTGATATAGGCCACCGTATTTCCGCTGGCGTCAAAGGCGGGGGTTTGCAGGATCAGGTTTTGAGGGTTGGGATAGGTGTAAAGCAGTTTTCCAGTATTGGCATCCAGTTCTACCAGGTTGCAGCGGTTGCTAAGGTCGAAGCTTACGGCGATGATCTTTTTGCCGTCGGACGAGAGCGAAGGGGAGAAGAGCCTGCTGCGGCTGCTCAGCTTTTTTGTTTTTCCGGTTTTAAGGTTGTAGCTGCAGATGACACTGTAGCTGCGCTGCCGGTAGCGCGGGTCGTAACGTACCTCATCCCATACGATGAGATCGTTGGCATAACTGAACCAGGGCTGCTCCTGCCGGCCGATGTTGAGCAGGTGTTTTTCTTTTTTGTTTTTATCGATCAGAATGAACTGTGGTACGTCGGCCTTACTTTGCTTTAAAGTTAATATGCTGTTTTCGTCAATTCTTACCGGCAGGAAGTAGCTGCTGGCATAGCTTGCTGTTGCATTGAGCGGACTGTAATTTTCGGAAGAAGATTTTGCGGCCTGCTCCGTCCATTTTTCTTTGATCAGCGTATTGGTTTGTTTGAACCAGTTGTGACTGCCATGTCCTGTTAATTTTTTGAGTGTGTTGGAAAATGGGTAGGGACGGAAGGGGCGGCGACGGATGTCGGTCAGTACGCTGTCGAAAATATTCCGGCCTTCCTGTTTACGGATGTTGGAGGCGATGAGGTAGCCGAGCTGATAGTAGTCCGGGGTGATGTCTTTTTCAGATCCGAAGTTTGCTTTGCTGTAAGAAAAATCCCGGCCTTCCAGAAGGGCTGCCCGGTAAGGCATGATCCAGGACGGCTGCCTTCCGCGACCGGCATTGGTGAGTGAGGTTTCGGTACTTACGGCGTCGCCTTCAAAGAACCAGATCGGGAGGCTCGCGCCGAACCAGGCCAGGTATACTTCCTCCGGAAAAGGGTGTGCCTTGCCGCCGGTGAGTTTGTCGAACTGGGCCACATGCCGGAGCTCATGAACGGCCAGGTTGTTGAGCCAGTCCTGACTGTCGAACTGCTGCGGTGGGGTGGTGTAAAATTCTGACTTTTTTGGGCCCAGCTGAACGAAGCCGTTTGCGATCACTCCACGGTTTTGGAGCAGTACCGGGATGCTGGTTTTTTGCCTGCCCAGACTGCCGCCTACATAGGGGTAAATATGGGGTAGGGTATTGGCCATTCTTTGTGCCTCTTTTTCCATTTCCTGAGGATAGATGACTTTGAATCCAGAGGCATTAATTTGACGCCATTTTACACTAAGTGGGTTTTGCTCTTCGTTGAAAATCTGTGAAAAAACTGTTTGTGAAATAAAACTTAATATTAAAGCTGTTTTAATGCTGATTATCAAAGTTTTATTGTATTTATTTATCTTCATTTATTGTGTTTGCTAAAATTATTAGTTTTTATATTTTTTTTGGATTGATTTTATTTTATCTTTTATTTTATGTAATTGTATTTATCTATTTGATATATATATTGTTAAGTGTATTTTTGTTTTTTTAAGTTTAATGTATTTTTTAGGTTTTTAATGGTGTTTTTAGCCGTTTTTTTATTTTCAATCCCTTGTTCCAGCTGCACCTTAAATTATACAATTAAGGTACACTATTTACCCGAGAAATAAAACAAATTTTACAAAGCATTTTTTGATTTTGTATACGGATCCTAGGATTTATGTGTGGTTTTTCTGATGAAAAATCTGGTCTTTTTTAGCCCGGAATGCCGCTTGATTTTGCGTACTCTTTGTCTCTTTCAGCCTCCCCTTCCCTGCTGAAAAACGGAACCGGTAAGCTCAGAAAATAGCCGGATTTGTAGCCTGGTATTTGTCGGTTTATTGCTCGTGTTTTTTGTATTTTTTGTAGACCGGATAAAGGAATACGGCGGCCAGGATCAGGGTGGCGCCGAGGTAAAATCCGGTCGACATGGCCTCTCTTTTTCCAAAGAAAATGAAGGCAAGCAGGATGCCATATACCGGCTCAAGGTTGGTGATGAGCGCTACCCTGAAGGCCGACAAAGTACGCATTACAGAAACCGCTGCAACGTAGGCGAGGGCGGTACAAACGGTGCCCAGGAAAGCCAGGTAAAGCCAGTCGCTGACACTCAGATTGAAGCACTCTGTGACCAGTGTTCCATCAGCCAAACGGTATAAAGTGATCCAGAAAAAGGCCCCTGAAATTTCATAAAAACCAATGATTATGGGGTTGCTTTTTTGCACCAGGGTAGCATTTATTGAGCTGAAAAGGCTGGCTGTAAGGGCTGCCAGAAGCCCGAAAATGATACCTGTTGTGTACTGCGATTCGAATTTGAAGATGAGGTAAATGCCCGAAATGATGATCAGTCCGACCGCAATATCGGTTGTTCTGATCCTTTGTTTTCTGATCAGCGGTTCCAATATTGCTGTAAAAAGCGTGATGGATGACAGGCATACCAGGGTAACAGAGACAGTGGAAACCTTGATGGAATGGAAGAACAGGATCCAGTGTGCAGCAACGATGCTGCCTATAAAAAAGAATTGTAAAAATTGCTTTTTTGTTACCCTGAGGCTGGTTTTACTGAGCTTAAAGTACATGAAAAGGGTAATGGCGGCAATCAGTACCCTGTACCATACCATTTGTACCGCATTTACGGATATTAAGGCACCAAGTATCCCTGTAAAGCCCCAGATGAACACGGTGAGGTGTAAAATTATAAGGTTTTTTATGGGGCTGTCCGGACCTTTGGACATGCTATTTTGGTGCTTTTTTGAGCAGATATAAGCCTAGTAAACCGAAGAAAAGTGTGGGTGCAATGGCCGCAAAAAGGGGCGGCATGCCGCCTTTTAGCGAAAACATTTTTGCGAATTGGTTAAATACTATGTAAGCAAAACTTAATAAAATGCCGATTCCCAATGGGAGCCCGACCCCGCCACGTACCTTTCTGGAGGACAAAGCTACGCCGATAAGGGTAAGCACAAAGGCCGATAAAGGGTGTAAATAGCGCTTGTATTTCTCGAATAAAAGGTCGTTCCAGATGCCTGAACCCCGTATCTTTTCCTTCCTGATTTTCTCTGAAAGTTCTTTGTTGCTCAGGTTCTCAAAGATGTTATCATAGGCCGAAAAATCATCAGGACGCATGTCGAGCACTGTATCTTTAACCTGTGCAGAGCCGCTTGTAAAAGTTTCTTTAAGGCCGTTTACATCTCTTACAGAGTAGTTGCTGAGCTTCCATGAGCGTTTTAAGGAATCCCATCTGATCTCATCTGCAACCAGCTTTTTGGTCAGCTCATCCCCCTTAAATTTATCGAGTGAAAACCTGGTGCCCACCTTGGTTTTGTTGTCGAAATTGTCCATGTAAATATAGGTGTTGTTGTCCAGTTTCATGTGGATGTTGCTTTTGCTGGAGGGGTCATTCTTCTTTACATAGGTATTTTCGAAGCTGTTTTTGAGCTGATTGGTATAGGGCAGGATGTATAAATTGGAGACCAGGTTGACCGCAAAAATGATGGATGCGGATACAAAATAAGGCATCAGGAAGCGGTTAAAGCTTACCCCTCCACTTAAAATGGGTACAATCTCGGTCTGATCGGCCATTTTAGCGGTAAAAAATATAACCGCAATAAAGTTAATCAGGGGCGAGAGCATGTTTACATAATAAGGTATAGAACCGGCATAATACAGGGAAACAACCTGCCAGAAGCTAAGGTTCGCGCTTAGAAAGTCGTCCAGCTTTTCGGATAGGTCGAAAATAATGATGATCACCACAAACAGCGTAAGGGTATATAAAAACGTACCCAGGTACTTGCTGATGATGTACCAATCTAAAATTTTAATCCTGTCTTTGATAATGCGCATCTATAATTTATTACCTAAGATAGTAACCATTTTGTTTTTCCAGGCGGAAAACTCGCCGTTTATGATTTTCTCGCGTGCGGTTTTAACCAGCCAAAGGTAAAAATGCAGGTTATGGAGTGTGGCAATCTGGGCGCCGAGCATCTCTTTTGAGTGCATAAGGTGCCTCAGGTAAGCCTTGGTGTACACCTGGTCGGCCAGCAAATCGCTATCTGCTTCTATAGGTGAGAAATCATCGGCCCATTTTTTATTGCTGATGTTGATGATCCCATTTTTGGTGAAAAGCATACCATTTCGTGCATTTCTGGTGGGCATTACGCAGTCGAACATATCTACGCCTAATGCAATGTTTTCCAGGATGTTAATGGGTGTGCCTACCCCCATTAAATAACGTGGCTTTTCGTAGGGAAGGATGTCGCATACCACTTCTGTCATGGCATACATCTCCTCCGCAGGTTCGCCTACAGACAATCCTCCGATGGCATTGCCTTCGCGGTCCATAGCAGCAATAAATTCAGCCGATTTGATCCTTAGGTCTTTATAAACGGATCCCTGTACGATAGGGAACAGGGTTTGGCTAAAGCCGTACTTAGGTTCGGTGGTGTCGAAGCGGGTACAGCAACGTTTTAACCACCTGTGGGTCATGTTGATGGAATTTGCTGCGTATTTGTAATCACATGGATAAGGCGTGCATTCATCAAACGCCATAATGATGTCGGCCCCGATGGTACGCTGGATATCCATGGCATATTCTGGTGTAAACAGGTGTTTGGAACCGTCGATGTGCGAACGAAACGTTACGCCTTCTTCTTTGATCTTCCTTACCTTACTTAAGGAGTATACCTGGTAACCACCACTATCGGTAAGAATGGGCCTGTCCCAGCCTATAAACTGGTGTAAGCCACCTGCACGTTCCAGAATGTCCAGACCTGGCCTTAAATATAAATGGTAGGTATTCCCTAAGATGATTTTGGCATCGACATCATTTTTGAGCTGCTGCTGATTAATGGATTTAACCGTTCCTGCAGTCCCGACAGGCATAAAAATAGGTGTTTGTATTTCGCCGTGGTCTGTAGTGATTGTACCTGCTCTTGCTTTCGAATGCTGATCGGCTGCCTCTAAATTAAATTTCATCTATGTGTGTTTAGCGGATCAAATTTTAATCCGTTCCTTAAAATCCCGGCAAAAATAGCAAAAATCGCAGGATTAAAGGGTTAAATTTTTTATCAACATAAAGGAACATTACAGATTAAAAACCAGAAATTTGACCCCTTCAAAAATACATCGTGGAATTAACCTTTTTAGAGCGTTTGGAGCGCGTAGCGCATATCGGAGATTTTGGGATTGTCCTGCTCAGCATTTTACTTTTTTGTTTCCTGGTGCAGCTATATTTTAGCCTGTTTGTACATCTTAAACTGGCAGTTGTACAGGTAAGTGATCTCCCGCAATCGGCCAGAAAGCCCCTGAGTGTGGTCATATGTGCACGCAATGAAGCGGAAAATCTTAAACAATACCTTCCTGTTGTACTGGAACAGAACTACCCTGATTACGAAGTTGTAGTGGTGAACGACCGCTCCTGGGACGGGACTCATGAATTGCTGGAAACCATGGCAAAGCAGTATAAAAGGCTTAAGGTAGTTACCGTGACGGAGGGTACCAAGTTCATTGCGGGTAAAAAATTTGCGGTAACCATGGGGATAAAAGCGGCATCGTACGACTGGCTGGTATTTACGGATGCAGACTGTGTGCCGGCCTCGCCGAACTGGTTATTGGGTATGCAGCAGCCTGATGAACAGCAGACCGAGATTGTGCTGGGTTATTCGCCTTATTTGAAAAAAAGAGGTTTGTTGAATGCTTTGATCCGTTTTGAGACTTTTTTTACAGCAATTAATTACCTGTCTTTTGCTTTAAAAGGTATGCCATATATGGGTGTGGGCAGGAATATGGCCTACAAAAAATCGCTTTTCTTCAATAATAAAGGCTTTGCCGCGCATATGCACATCCCTTCTGGCGATGATGATCTTTTTGTAAATGCACATGCCCATAATGGCAATACAACCATAATGATCCATAAAGATACTTATGTATGGACTGAGCCGAATAGCAGCTTGAAGGCTTATTTGCGGCAGAAAAAACGTCATTTCGGTGCCGGGAAATTGTATAAGCCTAAGCATAAGTTTATTTTATCGCTGCAGATTGTGGTGCAATTCCTTTTTTATGTGCTGCTGATTGCCGGATTGTGTTTTAAAACCACCTTGTATCCAGCTTTGACCATCCTGGTATTGAGCATTTTGATCAGGTGTTTTGTTTATCCAAGGTTGCTGAAAAGGCTCAATTACGGTGATTTGAGCTGGTGGTTCCCAATTTTGGACTTGCTATTGTTCATTTTTTTAGTCTTTAATAGCATTCTGTCTATATTTGTTAAAAAAGTACAGTGGAAATAAAATCAACGTTAATACAGAAATACTTCAAGGGGCTTACGGAGCAGCAGATTGCCCGGTTTGACCAGCTGTATAGTTTATACAGTTTTTGGAATGCGCAGATCAATGTGATTTCCAGGAAAGATATTGATGAGCTTTATGAACGCCATATTTTGCATTCACTGGGAATTGCTAAATTCTGTACGTTTAAGCCGGGCGAAAAGGTATTGGATGTAGGTACCGGGGGTGGGTTTCCTGGAATTCCACTGGCTATTTTGTTCCCGGATACGCAGTTTCACCTGGTCGATTCTATAGGGAAAAAGATTAAGGTAGTTACAGAAGTGGCTGCTGCTTTAGGTTTGGAAAATGTTAAAGCCAGTCATTTGAGGGCAGAGCAGGTTACGGATAAATATGACTTTGTGGTTTCCAGGGCAGTTACACGCTTGATTGATTTTTATCCCTGGATAAAAGGAAAGTTCAATAAGGAATCTAAAAATGCAGTTCCCAACGGAATTCTTTATCTGAAGGGTGGAGACCTGGCCGAAGAGATTGCTGAATCACGCCTAAAAGCGGAACTATATCCGCTTTCAGCTTATTTTAAAGAAGAGTTTTTTGAAACCAAATACGTGGTTTACATTCCGCAGTAAGTTAAATCTGATTTAATTTTTCTTTATTTCCTGAATTTTTATTACCTCAACAGGTGGCGGTGGAGGTGGTTCATTTTCATTCTTTTTATCTGCTTTAACTATTGGCGGAGGGAATTTTATCTTTCTTTCCACTACTTTTCCTTCTTTATTCCGAACCACTTTTGGAGGGGAAAATTTGACCGTTTTCACTTCTACAGTCTCGGATTTCCTTTTTTTAGGTTTAGGTGGTGCAGGTGGAGAAGGGGGTGCTACCTTTTTCAAGGTATCCTGATTGGCTGAGCTTACTGATTTGTACTTCTCGGGGTACAGGTCTACCGTAGTGTAATCTTTGGTAAAAGCCATGGTAGATGCACAGAGCATTCCAGCTGCAAGCGGCAGTGCCAGCAGAAGTCTGAGCCTTGCCCGTCCTGCTGATCTTTTTTTGTTTAACATGTTAATTCTCATTTTTAATATAGATTGATTGAATATTTGATTAGTGAGCTGGTTTGGCACAACTCCAAATGAATTCTGGATCAGGAACATTGCGTATTCATGCTTCTGAACTGTACCGGTTGTGACTTCATCGGCAATGTATTCGTGTAAAAGTTTGATGTCTTTCTTTAGGAAATAGGTAACAGGGTTAAACCAGCCCAGGATCCGGATGATTTCAAAGAATACGATATCGGCACTGTGCTTCTGGTGAATGTGTACCAGTTCATGTCTGATAATGGTGCTTTTATCTGCCGCCTGAGG
This sequence comes from Pedobacter africanus, assembly GCF_900176535.1. Classification (NCBI taxonomy): domain Bacteria; kingdom Pseudomonadati; phylum Bacteroidota; class Sphingobacteriia; order Sphingobacteriales; family Sphingobacteriaceae; genus Pedobacter; species Pedobacter africanus. The sequence goes on from NZ_FWXT01000004.1 coordinate 330,691, forward strand.
GTTGATAAACAGGTATTTAAAAAATGAAAATGCTGTTTCTGAACCGGGCAATTCTATATACACGACATTGTCTTTCCTGGTTCTTGGATTTTGAAATGCCCGCAGAATGATGTGGCTGAGGTTGATCAGGAACCTGATCAGAAATACAGCAGCGATAGCTATATAGCTGTACACCATTAAATTAAGATCGGGGTAGGGTTGTATAGCTATTTTTGTAATTTCAGTACTGGCCTGTTCTGCAGCATTCCGGCCAATTAAATTGTACAGATAGCCGAGCTGGAGCAGGGGAAGGGCAAAAGCAAGGGCTGTTGTGGCAATCAGGTAATACCTGTTTAGCGTATAAAAGGTTTCCCTGTATAAAAACAGCCTGTAAAAACCGTAGAATACCGCTAAATATATATTGGCTTCCAGTAAATAATATAAGGTATTCATCATTTTTTGTTTTTAAGTTTTTCTGCCAGCTGGATCAACTCATCCAACTCGTTCATGTCCATATTTTTTTCTTTTACCAGGAAGGATACCAGGCTTTGATAAGAATTTTCGAAATAATTGTTCATCACTTTGTCGAACGCAAAATGCTTATACTGGTCCTCACTGATCAGAGGGAAGTAGATATGCGTATTCCCGATGGCTTTGTGGTCTATAAAACCCTTACCTTCCAATACCCGGATAACGGTAGATACGGTATTGTAAGCTGGTTTTGGCGGCGACATTTTATCAATCACATCTTTTACCAAACCTTCTTTTATCTCCCATAAAATCAGCATTACCTGCTCCTCTGCTTTTGTAAGTTCTCTCATTGTTGTATTTTCTTTTTAAGGTTAGTATAAAGCTACTACTATTTTTATAGTTTTAAAACTATTTTTGTAGTTTAATTTTAATACGCTGATAATTAGATGATTAATTTTGTTTGTGTGGTTGTAAGTAGCTAAACTCCATAACTTAGCCTATGAGTTTAATTTATAACATAGCTCTTACTCTTGTCAAGGGTGTAGGAGACGTCATTGCAAAGAAATTACTGGATCATTTTGGTACTTCAGAGGCCCTTTTTAAGGCAAGCAAGCGTGAACTGATGGAAATCCAGGGAATAGGAGAAGTCACTGCTGCTGAGATCTTAAATCATAAAGCTGCGCTGGAGGCAGCAGAAAAGCAGCTTGCTTTTATAAAGAAACACAAGATACAGGTGTTTTTTTATACGGATGACAATTACCCCAGGCGATTAAAAAACTGTAATGATGCACCGGTGGTATTGTATTATAAGGGTACTGCCGATTTAAACCATCCCCGGATCATCAGCATTGTTGGTACCAGGAGGGCTACAGAATACGGCAGGAAACTGTGCAGGGAACTGGCAGAAACCCTGGCCCCATACAATGTAATTATAGTAAGCGGAATGGCCTATGGCATAGATGTGGCATCGCATAAAGAAAGCCTGGCATTAAATATTCCTACGATTGGGGTTATGGCACATGGTTTGGACAGGATTTATCCGCCCTTACATCAGCCTATCGCCCAGAAAATGGTATTGAACGGGGGCCTTCTGACCGAATTTTTACCGGGCACTGTTCCCGATAAAGAGAATTTTCCGAAACGGAACCGGATTATTGCGGGTATAGCAGATGCTACCATTGTGGTGGAAGCGACAGCCAGGGGCGGGGCGCTGATCACTGCTGATATTGCAAATTCATATAACAGGGATGTATACGCTTATCCGGGCCGGACAAGCGACCAGTACTCCGAAGGTTGTAATTTTCTGATCAAGACCAATAGGGCGGCTTTGATTGCGCATGCCAAAGATCTGATTTATTACCTGGGATGGGAGGAGGAATTGCCCGAAAAGATAGGTGCACAACTGCAAATGGCCATCGACCTTTCTGCAGAGGAGCACAAAATTGTGGGGCTTTTAAAGGAGGCCACCCTGGCGGTAGATGAGATCAGTACCCGGTCTGGCCTAAGTCAAAGCAGGCTGGCCATGCAATTACTGAGCCTGGAAATGAAAGGGATTGTAGTTTCTTTACCGGGTAAAATGTACAAACTGAATTAGCATATTTTCCGTCAGGCCATATTTTCATTTGTTATTATTCTATTAGAATACTAGATTAAAATATTATTTTGTATTTTTAGATATTTTGATATTATAGTTTGAATTTTACTTTGTAAATAAAATTCCAATCTTCAATCCGTATTTTTGTAACATGTGGTACAACAACATTTTGGAAACGATCGGCAATACGCCATTGGTAAAATTGAATAACATTACAAAGGATATTCCGGCTACTGTGCTGGCCAAGATTGAAACAACCAATCCCGGAAATTCAATTAAAGACCGCATGGCGGTGAAGATGATTGAAGATGCGGAACGGAGTGGTAAACTGAAACCGGGCGGGACAATTATTGAAGGTACCTCCGGTAATACCGGTATGGGACTGGCGATGGCCGCCATTATAAAAGGTTATAAGTGTATTTTTACCACTACCGACAAACAATCGAAAGAAAAGGTAGATGCACTGCGTGCTTTCGGGGCCGAGGTGATCGTTTGCCCAACCAATGTGGAGCCGGAAGATCCCCGTTCTTATTATTCGGTGTCATCACGCCTGGAGCGAGAGGTGCCGAATTCATGGAAACCTAACCAATACGATAACTTATCTAACAGCCAGGCCCATTACGAGCAGACCGGTCCGGAGATCTGGGAACAGACTGAAGGTAAAATAACGCATTTGGTAGTAGGTGTGGGTACAGGCGGAACCATTTCCGGTACAGGAAAATACCTGAAAGAGAAAAATCCGGATATTAAAGTTTGGGGCATAGACACTTATGGTTCAGTATTTAAGAAATATAAAGAAACGGGGATCCTGGATAAAAATGAGATCTATCCTTACATTACTGAAGGGATAGGTGAGGACTTTTTGCCCAGGAACGTTGATTTTGACATTATAGATCTGTTTGAGAAGGTAACAGATAAGGATGCAGCCCTGATGACCCGGGATATTGCCCGTAAAGAGGGGATATTTGCAGGGAATTCTGCCGGATCTGCAATTGCAGGCCTGCTGCAGCTGAAGGATAAACTGAAAGCTGGAGATGTTGTAGTGGTGATTTTTCATGACCACGGCAGCCGCTATATGGGTAAAATGTACAACGAAGACTGGTTGCGCGAGCGCGGATTTCTTAAGGATGAAAAGCTTACGGCCCGTTCTATCCTGCAGAAAAAAGAAAATACAGAGATCATTACCATAGATTGCGAAAAGACCATTATTGAGGCCATCAATAATATGAATACACTCAATATTTCTCAGATCCCTGTTACCCAGAAAGGTATGGTTGTGGGTAAACTGGCAGAGGGCGATATCCTGAAGGCATTACTGGAAAACCCTTCGCTGAAGTCGGCCCCTGTGGAACAGATTATGACGGCTGGTTTTCCTTTTGTGGACATGAATACCTCCATAGACCGGATTTCTTCATTGATCAATAAAGAAAACAGTGCCGTATTGGTGGAGGATGAGGAGGGGAAAATTGAGATCATTACCCAGTATGATATCATTAATGCCATTTCAGGTTAAGGAAATGGAATTGCATAAAAAAGCCCCTTAAGGGGCTTTTTTATGCTTAATGCGTTGGTGCTGATGCTTCTACACGTTTGATCTGGGCACCTAATGCGCGCAGTCGTGTGTCGATGTCCTGGTAGCCGCGTTCAATCTGCTCGATATTGAAGATGGTTGATTTACCTTCTGCAGACAGGGCTGCAATCAGCAGGGAAACCCCGGCGCGGATGTCAGGAGAGGTCATACTGATGCCCCTTAGCTTGTACTTTTTGTCGATACCATTTACTGAGGCCCTGTGCGGATCGCAAAGGATGATCTGCGCGCCCATATCGATCAGTTTATCCACAAAGAACAACCTGCTTTCGAACATTTTCTGGTGGATCAGCACATTTCCGCGGGCCTGTGTAGCTACTACCAATACGATACTCAGCAAGTCTGGGGTAAAGCCAGGCCATGGAGAGTCGGCAATGGTGAGCATAGAGCCGTCGATAAATGATTCAATTACATAGTGTTTTTGCGAAGGAATATAAATATCATCTCCTTTTAATTCGAATTTGATGCCCAGTTTTTTAAATACATCAGGTATTACACCCAACTCTGAATAGCATACGTTTTTGATGGTGATTTCAGATTCTGTCATAGCAGCAAGGCCAATGAAAGAACCGATTTCTATCATATCAGGAAGCATTCTATGTGCTGTGCCACCTAATTTTTTAACGCCTTCGATGGTCAACAGGTTGGAACCCACACCCGAGATTTTTGCACCCATACGGTTCAGCATTTTGCAAAGCTGTTGCAGGTAGGGTTCGCAGGCTGCATTATAAATGGTGGTGGTACCTTTAGCCAGTACAGCTGCCATCACAATATTGGCCGTTCCTGTCACAGAGGCTTCATCCAGCAGGATGTAAGCTCCTTTTAAATTGGTCGCATCTACGTTAAAGAACTCCTTTTTGGTATCATATACAAATTTTGCACCCAGTTTTTCAAAACCTATGAAGTGTGTGTCAAGCCTTCTGCGGCCAATTTTATCACCTCCTGGTTTAGGAATTGCAGCTTTTCCAAAGCGGCCTAATAGCGGTCCGACAATCATGATGGAGCCTCTTAAGCCACCGCCTTTGGTTTTAAAAACATCCGACTGAAAGAAATCAAGGTTAATGTTTTTGGCTTCGAAAGTATAAGTGTCTTTATTCAGGCGTTCGATGGTTACGCCCATATCTCCAAGCAATTCAATCAGTTTGTTTACATCTTTTATATCCGGTATATTACTGATGGTGATCTTCTGGTCGGTCAATAAAACAGCAGATATGATTTGTAAAGCTTCATTCTTTGCTCCCTGAGGCTGAATTTCACCTTTTAATTTCTTTCCACCAATTATTTCAAATGCGTTCATGTTTATTCTTAAGATGTATGGTAAAGGGTAAAACTAGTGGCGTTGTTTGGTGTTGTTGTTGCGCTGCTGACGGTTGTTGTTTTGTCTGTTTTTGCCGTTGTTCCTGTTGCGATTGTTGTTGTTGGATGGTCTTGCAGGAGCTGCAGGCTTAAATTCAACCTTGTTTAAGTTGATGTTTTCATCCAGCTGCAGTTGTCCGCCTGATAATTCGCGAAGGTTCTTTAATATGGTTTCATCAGCAACACTGTCTTTATTCCAGGTAACGTAGGCCATTTTCATGAAATTGGCTATGCCTTGTACCAGGGCGGCCCTGCGTTCAGGTTCTTCCACTTCCTTAGCCCGTTCAATCATCATTTCAACGGTTTTACCATAATGTTTATAGGTAATTTTTTGCTGAGGATAACCAATATGCTGCGGTTTAACCAGTGCTGCTTCAGGGGTAGGCTTTGGATAGGGACTGTCCACATCTATTTTATAACCTGAAATGATGTGTAAATGATCCCACAGTTTATGTTTAAAATCAGCCACATCACGTAAATGTGGATTTAAAAAACCCATCAGGTCAATTACCGCCTGGGCATATTTATTACGTTCTTCAAGATCTGGGAGTTCGATAATGTACTTTACCATATTTTGTACATTACGGCCATATTCGGCTAATATCAACTCGCTTCTTGTGGTGTTGTATTCGAAATTCATTTATATCTTTTCGTTTTTAAGATTAATATATGTCTGGCTACTTTATCAGACATATTTAAGCCGGCGCAGTCATTAAGGAATAACAGTTAAAATGCCGGTTTTAATATATATAATCAGTTTTTTATTTATTTTCAGACCACTAGTGGTCTGTGTAAGTTCTGTAAATATAAGGGTTATTTCACAATTCGCAACTTTGCAAATTTTAAGAGCAACTGCTTATTGCCCAGGCCCTGAAAAAATACGGTAGCTTTTACATCCGGCAAAGTACCTTCCAGGCTGATTATTTTTCCGAAACCGAATTTTTCATGCTCTACATCCATACCATTCTGGAAGGCATTGGCCGCATCGGGAGTAAAGCCTGGCGTGGGTACGTGTGCCTTGGGCAGCATGGCCGTAGTTTTAGGCCGTTGTGCAGGTGCACTTACCGTTCCTGTGCCACCCGAGGCTGGTTTTGGCTTGCTGAAAGTATCACGTTGCTGCGTCCAGCTGCGCCTTTCGGTATCAAAGCTGTTGTCGCCCAAGCTGCTTTTGGCAGGTTTTACAACTTCTATTTCCAGGAAGCGGGCATTGATCTCGTCGATAAAGCGGCTGGGCTCGCAATTGGTCAGCGTTCCCCAGCGGTAACGAGAAGTGGAATAAGTAAGGGTCAGCTTTTTCTCGGCACGGGTTACGGCAACATAGAACAACCTGCGCTCCTCTTCCAGGTCAGACCGCGAATTGAGCGACATTTGTGAAGGAAAGAGGTTCTCTTCCAGTCCAACTACAAATACGTTCTTAAACTCCAACCCCTTAGAAGAGTGGATGGTCATTAATGAAACTGTATCCGCATTTTTGTCATCAGCTTTATCGTCATTGGTCAGCAAAGCAATGTCCTGCATAAAAACGGCCAGGCCCCGGTCTTCAATGTCTTCGCGCTCACCAAACTCCTTGATGCCGTTTAACAATTCCTGTATGTTTTCATGGCGACCGCGACCTTCTTCAGACTGATCTGCATGCAGCTCCTTTAATATTCCGGAGTGCTGGGCAATGTATAAGGCGGTTTCGTAGGCATCCAGTTTCTTCGCTTCTACAGCAAAGCTTTGGATCATTACCGCAAAATCATTCAGCTGATTGGCAGTTCTGCCCGGTATATATTGCTGTGCGTTACAGATGACCTGCCACATGGTGATGTTGTGCTGATCGGCTGCAACCATGATTTTTTCTACGGTGGTATCACCAAGGCCCCTGCGGGGGTAGTTGATTACCCTTTTGATCGCTTCTTCATCAGCCGGATTAAAGGTTAGCCTGAAATAAGCGATCAGGTCTTTTACCTCTTTACGCTGGTAGAAGGAAAGTCCGCCATATATCTTATAAGGTATGTTTAATTTTCTTAAGGCTTCCTCCATGGCCCTCGACTGGGCATTGGTACGGTACAGTATGGCAAAATCATGGTAGGTATAACCTTTCGTGCTGCGTTCCTGTACAATAGCTTCAGCCACCATTTTACCTTCCTCGTTGTCGGTAAATGCACGCTGTACCTTAATCCTGTCGCCCGCCTCGTTGTCAGAGAACACGTTTTTTTCCAGCTGGTTTTTATTGTTGGCAATGATGCTGTTGGCTACTTCAACAATATTCTGGGTAGACCGGTAGTTCTGTTCCAGTTTATAAACCTGCAGGTCGGGGTAATCGCGTTCAAAATTCAGAATGTTCTGGATGTTTGCACCCCTGAAAGCATAGATACTCTGGGCATCATCGCCCACCACACAGATGTTCTGGTAAGCTGCAGCCAGTTTTTTGACGATGGTATATTGCGAAAAGTTGGTATCCTGGTACTCGTCTACCATCAGGTATTTGAATTTCTGCTGGTATTTGTTCAGCACATCGGGGTGTGTTTTGAGCAAAACGTTGGTTTTGAAGAGTAAATCATCAAAATCCATTGCCCCGGCCTTAAAACAGCGCTTGGTATAGGTTTCATAAATTACCCCTATTAAAGGACGTTTATTGCTCACATCCTCTGCCTGTATTTCCGGGTTTTGCATATATTCTGTATGGGAAACCAGGTTGTTTTTGGCTGATGAGATCCTGTTGTACACAAAATTTGCATTGTACAGCTTGTCATCCAGCTGCATTTCGCGGAGTATGGTCCGGATCAGGCTTTTGCTGTCATCCGTATCATAGATGGTGAAATTGGAAGGGTAACCAATTTTTTCTGCTTCTACACGTAGTATTTTGGCGAATACAGAGTGAAAGGTGCCCATCCATATGTTTTTAGCCTCGCTGCCCACCACTTTCATGATCCGCTCGCGCATATCTTTGGAGGCCTTATTGGTAAAGGTAAGTACCAGTATGTTAAACGCATCTACCCCTTTTTCAATCAGGTGTGCCACCCGGTAAGTGATCACCCTTGTTTTTCCAGAGCCTGCACCGGCGACAATCATTGCCGGGCCTTGCGTGTTTTCTACTGCTGCGCGTTGTTGGGGGTTTAAACCTGCTAAATAATCCAAAATCCGTTCCTGCTGTTAAATGATGCTATTGAAAGGTATACTCTTATTTTAAATACAAATTTAAGAAAATCTGCTTGTTTAACCACATATGTTGGTAAAATACAGAAAGCGGGAGTAAATCTAGCTCCAGTTTTTTTGTTGCTTTCTATTTTATAGGTCCAATAATTTACCATACGGTTAATTTTAGTGTAATTGCCATATTTAATTGAATTACACCCTCAGCTGTATAGTGCATAAGGGGTCCAACATTGCCTGGCTTTTGTGGGGTTCAATAAGTCTGAATTCAAAATAGAGCATGATTGCCACAATTGCAATAAAGGGAAGGATAAGGTATTGTCGGACGTAAGATCAAACCAATGCCTGCAAAGACGATTACAGGTAGAACGATCTTGACAGTATATCTTTTTCCGGGATGGCATAAGCCCCGTCTGCCGATATCTGTTTTGTAGTTACCTTGGTTTATCTTTTACCTTGTATCTTTGTACAAATTAATTTGTTATGCAAGAGATCAAAAAATATGTTGAAGACAACAGGCAGCGCTTTTTAGATGAGCTGTTTGAATTGTTACGTTTCCCATCTGTAAGTGCCGATCCGAAATATAAAGGCGATGTACTTAAAACTGCTGATTTTGTAGCGCAGAAACTGAAAGATGCTGGTGCTGATAAGGTTGAAATTTGTGAAACTGCAGGTTATCCGATTGTTTATGGGGAGAAGCTTATTGATGAGAAGCTGCCTACTGTTTTGATTTACGGACATTATGATGTGCAGCCTGCGGATCCGCTGGACCTCTGGGAAACACCTCCCTTTGAACCAACAGTGCGCGATGGCAAGATCTATGCACGTGGTGCCTGCGACGATAAAGGACAGTTTTATATGCACGTAAAAGCTTTTGAACTGATGATGCAGACTGGTACACTGGCCTGTAATGTGAAGTTCATGATTGAGGGCGAAGAGGAAGTAGGTTCTGCAAACCTGGGTACTTTTGTACATGCAAATGTAGAACGACTGAAAGCAGACGTGGTGCTGATCTCTGATACCTCGATGATCAGTATGGAAAACCCTTCTATTGAGACCGGCCTGCGTGGCCTGGCCTATATGGAAGTGGAAGTGGTGGGGCCTAACCGCGACCTCCATTCCGGTGTGTACGGTGGTGCTGTAGCCAATCCGGCAACCATTCTGTGTAAAATGATTGCTTCATTGCACGATGAGAACAATCACATTACTGTGCCTGGTTTTTACGACAAAGTTGTGGAATTGACAGAGGCAGAGAAAAAGGCTTTAAATTCGGCACCATTTGACCTGAATGAATATAAAGAAGACCTGGATATCAAAGCGGAGTGGGGAGAGAAAGGTTACTCGACCTTAGAGCGTACCGGAACCAGGCCTACATTAGAGGTTAACGGAATCTGGAGCGGTTATATTGGCGAAGGTGCCAAAACGGTACTTCCATCTAAAGCCAATGCCAAAATTTCTATGCGTTTGGTGCCTAACCAAAGCTCTGATGAGATTTCGGCGCTGTTTACCAAACACTTTGAAAGCATTGCGCCTGATTATGTAAAGGTTAAAGTTACTGCGCATCATGGTGGTGAGCCGGTAGTTACCCCTACAGATAGTGTGGCTTACCGTGCTGCTGAAAAAGCCATTGTAGATTCATTTGGCAAGGAGCCGATCCCTACACGTGGTGGCGGTAGTATTCCTATTGTAGCGTTGTTTGAAAGTGCTTTGGGTATTAAATCTGTACTTTTTGGCTTTGGTTTGGATAGTGATGCTTTGCATTCACCTAATGAGAAATATGACATTTATAACTATTATAAAGGAATAGAGACTTTGCCTTTGTTCCACAAGTATTTTGCTGAACTGAGCAAGTAATTGTTTTGTGCCCTGTATGCAGGGTGCTTAATTATAAAAACACCAATATTCCTTCTATCCGCGGATTCTGAAGGAGAATCCGAAAGTCGATGAGGAACATTGGTGTTTTTATTTTTGGGTGCATAGCTTAGGAGCGTTAGGGTTTTTTGTATTTTTGCGGCATCATGCCTCCAGCACCTAGAAAAACACCTGTTTCCCGAAAACCTACCTTCCGTCAAGCTTATGAGTCAGATGCATCTGGCCGGCCGCGAAAAAAAACTGTTGCCAGAAAACCTGCCCGTAAGAAAAAGAAAGGCTTATCTACAGAATGGAAGTTTATGATTGTTATACTGCTTCTGGTTTTGTTTTCGCCGTTTTATTATGCTTATGTCATTAAGGGTTTCAGTTCAACCTGGCGATGGATCCGCGATATTGGTGAGGATCCCAATTACCGTACCTACAGCAGTTTTGATATCCGTATCCCGAAGGGCTATAATATTCATGGCATTGATGTTTCTTACTACCAGGGTAAAATTGACTGGAAAAAAGTAAAAGACATGAAAGAGGACGACGTAAAAGTAGATTTTGCTTTTATTAAGGCTACCGAAGGCCTCTTTATGGTAGATCCTTATTTTCAGCGCAACTGGCGGGAGGCGCCTAAGGCAGGGGTAATTTGTGGGGCCTATCATTTCTTCAGGGCACATAAGCCGGGTTTATGGCAGGCCAAATTTTTTCTGCAGACTGTAAATTTTGAGGCAGGAGATTTGCCTCCGGTTGTGGATGTTGAAGAACTGAATGGAGTTTCGGCTTCAGAAATGCGCAAACAGTTAAATGATTTTGTGAAGCACATAGAGCGTAAGACCAAAGTAAAACCCATTATATACACCGGACTTTCTTTTTATAAAGACTACCTGAAAGGGAATTTTGAGAATTACCCTTTGTGGATAGCCCATTACCATCAGCCGAAACTGAAAGTCGGTGCAGATACCAAATGGCATTTCTGGCAACATTCTGATAAAGCCAAAATTTCCGGAATTAACCATGTAGTTGATTTTAATGCATTTAACGGAGATAGCCTGGCATTTGACCGTTTGCTGATCAAATAAAAAGAAAAAAATCTCCATAGATGTTCGTAAAAATCAGCAATAGTACTATATTTGCGCCAAGTAAGGATTTTTCTTTAGTACATCAATGCCCGGATGGCGAAATTGGTAAACGTTGCGGTCTCAGAAGCCGTTGGAGTACAATCCTTGAGAGTTCGAGTCTCTCTTCGGGCACATCGAAACTTTTAAAGCCTGCAAAACATTGTTTTGCAGGCTTTTGTTATTATAAATAGTCTTAAAGAATACAAAATGATCAGGCTGAATAGTGAAACACCATCAGAAGTGCTACAGGACGTGAAAAAAGGCGATCTGGTTACAGATACTTTTAGCAAAACCGGACTGGTGGAAAGCGTGGAAATAACGGATGATGGACTTTATAAGATCTATATTTTTCATCTGGTTACGGGCCGAACCATCACCATTAAAAGATAAAATACCTTTGGTTTACAACAAAGGGGATAAAAGCCGTGCTGCCTTTTCCAGCAGATGTTTATACAGGGGGCGGTCAGCCCATTGTCCGGGATTAATTGGCCTGGCATCTTTCAGGTCTTCGTAAAATACCCTGCGCAGCTCAGTGGCAATTTCGTTATCGTATACAATGGCATTTACTTCAAAATTGAGGTCGAAGCTCCTGAAATCCATGTTGGCGGTACCAACAATGGCAACCTTACTGTCGGTCACCATTGTTTTTGCATGCACAAAGCCCTTCTGGTACTGGTAAATTTCTACTCCGGAATGCAGCAGGTCGTTATAGTAAGATCTGGCGGCAGCGTTTACCAGTATGGAATCCGACTTGCCCGGAACCAATAATTTTACTTTAATTCCGCTTAGCGAAGCGATGGTTAGCGCATCGAGCAGGCTTTCGCCCGGAATGAAGTATGGGCTGGTTATAAGAATCTCTTCTGTTGCCAGGTTTATGGCCTGAAGGATGGAGAATAAGATGGTTGGTGATTCGGAATCAGGGCCACTGGCGGCAATCTGTACAATCTTATTTTCTTTTTCTCCTTGTTGGGAAGGCAGAGTTGGAAAAAAGCAGCGATCAGGTTGCAGTTCTTCGCCGGCACAAAAATTCCAGTCGCACAGGAAAAGGTATTGCAGGTATTGGGTTCCCGGCCCATCTATCCGCAAATGGGTGTCGCGCCAGTAAAGCTTGTTTCCGTTGTTATTGATGTATCTGTCGCTTACATTGATGCCGCCTACAAAAGCGATGTTGCCATCTATCACAATAATTTTCCTATGGTTCCGGTAATTCAGCCTGTTGGCCAGGAGCATAAAATGCACTTTTAGAAAAGGGAAAGCTAAAACACCTCCGGCTTTGAGTCGCGGTACAAGCTTTTTACGGATGTCACGGCTGCCGAAATCATCATAAATGAAACGAACGGTAAGCCCCTCCTTTGCTTTTGCTATAAGTGCATTTTCGATGGCTGTGCCGATCTGATCGTCTTCATATATATAATATTCAATATGAATGTGATGTTTTGCATTTTTGATGGCTTCCAGTACTTCAGGAAATTTATTTTCGCCGTTAACAAGTACCTTAACAGCATTATTTGCAGTTAAAGGACTCATGGAATCCTTTAGCACCATAAAGGCGAGTTCTTTATTGCTGATTACGGCAGCATGGTTGTGCTTAAAGGTCTGCTCAGAGTAATTCAGTATGTTTTGCTGGAACTTTGCAGCAAGATCGTCGTTTTCATAGAGCTTTTTGCTGTACATTTTTCTGTGCCGGTAATTGATGCCGAAGGAGAAATAAAAGATCATTCCCAAAATGGGTACAAAAATAGCAAACAGAAGATAGGCAAGGGTTTTAGTAGTGCTGCGGGTATCGTAAACGATGCGCAGACAAACCAGAATTAAAATCAGTACATAGGTAATTTCGCCAATCAGCCACCAGTTCATCATACTATCCATTTATCGCAGTTGAGTAAGAAATGCGGATCTGCATCGGCACCTATGCCAGGAGTGTCTGGAACGTCAAGCAGGTAACCATCATAGGTCAGGCCACCAACAACAGGGTCAGCCAGATGGCCGAGCAGGCAAGTGTCCAGATCGAAGAAGACGACATTAGGGCTCGCCAGTGCAAAATGCAGGTTGGCACTAAGAGCGATACGGCTTTCCAACATACTTCCGATCATGCATTTGACCCCTGCCTGTATAGCCACTTCGTGGATTTTCTGTGCTTCCAGAATGCCGCCTGATTTAGCAAATTTGATATTCAGGTATTCGCAAGACTGGCTGTTGATGAGCCTGCGGGCATCGTGATGATTGTAACAGCTTTCGTCGGCCATGATTTTAATGGGCGAGTTGATATTTAGCTCGGGTAGCTGGTCATCAAACCAGGTACGCATAGGTTGTTCACAAAATTCGATATCAAAGGCTGCCAGTTCACCCAATGCAAACAGGGCATCGTCAAAACTCCATCCCTGGTTGGCATCCAGTCTGAGTATCATCTCACTGCCAACTGCTTCCCTGATCTGTTTCACCCTTTCCATGTCGTCATTTATCTTTTTGCCCAATTTGATCTTGATGATCCTGCAGCCTTGCTGCTGGTATTTAACTGCCAAAGCCGCCATATTTTGTGGGCTATCAATACCAATGGTCATGTCGGTTTCGATTACCCGTTTTTGTCCGCCTAAAAACCGGTACAGCGGCAGATGCGCTTTTTTTGCCACAATATCAAATAGGGCCATGTCAAATGCACTTTTTATGGTGCTGTTGTGGGCTGCATAACCCAGGAGGTCGTTCATCCTTTCAGGAATGTCCAGAGGGTCTTTACCCATCAGAATAGTTGCAAAATCCTTTGCCATTGCCAGACAGGTTTCCTGGGTTTCGCCAACGATCATGGGAAAGGCCGAACATTCGCCAACACCATAGATGCCAGCATCGGTGTATATCCTGATCAGCACGTTCTGTGCAAAATGCATGGTCCCGGTAGCAATTACAAAAGGCTCCATCGGTATGCTGAAACGGTAAATCTCGGTATGGGTAATCTTCATGAGCAAATAGCTTTACTGTAAAAATACAATATAAATTTTACCTTTATTGCATGAATTCAGAACCCAACAGCTTAATTAAAGCATCGTCGCCCTACCTGCTACAGCATGCTTACAATCCGGTGAACTGGTACGAGTGGGGAGAAGAGCCCTTGCAAAAAGCACTTAAGGAAAACAAATTGATCCTGGTTAGTATAGGTTACTCAGCCTGCCACTGGTGTCATGTCATGGAACGTGAAAGTTTTGAAAATCATGAAGTCGCAGAGGTCATGAACAGGCATTTCGTTTGTATAAAGGTAGATAGGGAAGAAAGACCAGATATCGATCAGATCTATATGCTGGCCATTCAACTGATGACTGGAAGTGGGGGCTGGCCTTTGAACTGCATTTGTTTGCCCGATCAGCGTCCTGTTTACGGAGGAACCTATTTCAGGAAAGAAGACTGGGTCAATGTGCTGCAGAGCGTTGCCGGACTTTGGGCAAACGAACCGGATAAGGCCAGGGCTTATGCCGACAGGCTTACAGATGGGATAAAAAATGCAGAAAAGATTATCCCTGACATTAAAGTTGAAGCCTATAACCGCCAGCATCTGAGGGATATCATTGAACCCTGGAAGCGGTATTTTGATATGAGTGAAGGTGGCTATAACCGTGCGCCCAAGTTTCCTTTGCCTAATAACTGGCAGTTTATGCTTCGCTACAGCCACCTAATGGAAGATGATGCCACCCATGTATCGGCGCTGCTGACCCTTGAAAAGATGGCTATGGGCGGAATTTACGACCATATAGGTGGTGGTTTTGCCCGGTATTCGGTAGATGGTAACTGGCATGTGCCGCATTTTGAAAAGATGCTGTACGACAACGGGCAGTTGATCAGCTTGTATGCCGAGGCTTTTCAGTATTCAAAATCAGCCCTGTTTAAAGAAATTGCAGAAGAGACGATTTCCTGGCTGGAAAGGGAAATGACCTCAGCCGAAGGCTTATTCTATTCGGCGCTGGATGCAGACAGTGAGGGCGTAGAAGGAAAATTTTATGTGTGGGACAAAACGGAGTTTGAGGCGACACTTGGCCAGGAAGATGCTGATTTACTGGTCGATTATTTTGGGGTAACGGAAGATGGGAACTGGGAAGAGGAGCAGACCAATATCCTGTTACGGAAATTTACGGAAGAGGAATATGCGGAAGTAAAAGGCCTTAGCATTATTGAACTGCTGCAAAAGATAAAAAATGCCAAAGCCAGCCTGCTGGAAGCGCGGAGTAAAAGGGTACGACCGGGACTGGATGATAAATGCCTTACAGCCTGGAATGCCATGGCTGTTAAAGGCCTGGCTGATTGTGCAGGAGTATTTGCCAATCCGCATTATTACAAACTGGCAAAAAATGCGGTTGTATTTATACTGGAAAATCTGAGTACAACAGATGGGGGGCTGTACCGGAATTATAAGAACGGAAAAGCCAATATTGCCGGATTTTTAGATGATTATGCTTTTTTTATAGAGGCATTGATAGCCTTGTACGCTTACGATCTGGATGAACAATGGCTGCAGCAAGCGAGGCGCTTGAGCGATTATGTATTGCTTAATTTTGAAGATGCAGAAGGGCCGATGTTGTTTTACACACCCGGAAACGGTGAGGTGCTGATTGCCCGCAAGCATGAAATTATGGACAATGTGATCCCTGCCTCGAATTCGGTCATGGCGCAAAACCTGCAGAAGCTGGGTTTGTTGTTTGACGATGACCGGTACCTGTTGAAGGCAGAAGCAATGCTGGCCGCTGTTTTGCCACAAATCAAAACCTATGGCTCTGCCTATTCCAACTGGGCTATACAATTGCTGAATGAAGTGTTTGGTATAAACGAGATCGCGATAGCTGGCGAAGGTTTTACAGCAGCCAAGACTGAAATCGATAAACACTACATTCCCAATAAAATTACATTGGGAGGAACAAATTCGGGACTGCCATTGTTAAAAGATAAGCAAAGCATTGAAACAAAAATCTATATTTGCCGAAATAAAGTATGCCAGTTGCCAGTAGCTACTGTTGATGAAGCATTAAAATTGATAATTAAATAACATTCTAATGAGTATTAAACCCAATACAGTGGTATCATTAACGTACGAATTGCATACGACTAATGAAGAAGGACAACAAGTTTTTGTAGAAAAAGCAGAGAAAGACAATGCACTCGTTTTTTTATATGGTACAGGAATGATGTTGCCAAAATTTGAAGAGCATCTGGCTGGATTAAATGTTGGCGATAACTATAGTTTCGAGCTTTCGGCAGCTGATGGCTACGGAGAAATCGATCCAGGTGCATACGCGGATTTGCCAAAAGAAATGTTTAAGGATGTTGACTTGCCAGCTGTTGGCGATGTAATTCCTTTACAGGATAACCAGGGCAACCATTTCAGGGCTGGTGTTACCGCTATCCACGAGGATGTGGTATCGGTAGATTTAAACCATCCTATGGCTGGTAAAAACCTGATTTTTGCTGGTGAAATCCTGATGGTGCGTGAAGCTACTCAGGAAGAGTTGAGCCATGGCCATGCACATGGTGCAGATGGTCACTCTGGTCACTAATTTGCATTACACTTTTCGCAAATGCCGTAAGCTGTAGAGCTTACGGTTTTTGCGTTAAAGCCTTTAGGCATTTTTATTCTTGGAACCTGTATTTCCAGGCAATAGATTTTAAGACATTGTGTGCAGTTGAAATGTACATGCTCATCATGATGATGCTCTTCTGAACAAGCGTCAGAACAGATGGCATAGTTTGCCGTTCCGTGCATATCCATGATCCGGTGAAGAATTCCCTTATCTTCATAGGTATTCAATATTCTGTAAAGTGTAACACGGTCAATTTCCTTACCCAGTTTTTTCTCCAGTTCAGGCTGAGAGATAGCCACGCTATCTAAAGCTATTTCTTCTAAAACGCGTACCCTTTGGCGGGTATGTTTTAAATCGTGCTCTTTTAATATGTTTACAGGATCAATATTCATAGCTTAAGGTTTATATGGCTTTGGCACCGATCAGTGAAATTGGTGGGTTATCCATTGCATTGCCTCCGTTTAATTTAAGTGTCCCTTTGATCACCACAGTTTTATAGGTGAATTTTATCGGTTCTGCCATTTCCACCAGCACCATAATTGGAACGCCATTTTTTCCACAGTAAAAACACTGGTTAATGGGTAGGGTAGAAAGCATGAACTTACTTTGTTTCATACCATCTTTAATAGGTACAATATAGCCCTCGAGCTCAAAAGGTTTGCCAGCATGCTTTTTAATATCGGCCGTAAAAATGGCCTGCATTTCTGTGTCTTTAACAATCTTGAAATCAACACCTCCAATTATGTCCCAGTTGTCAGAATTGATCTGATCATTAGGGTTGTGCTGGGCCTTAACAGAAATTCCGGTAAAAAGTAAGGCCATCAGTATGAGTTTTTTTATCATCATTGTATGTGTTTAACGTAATAACCGTTAGTTTTTGGACAGTATCTTCGAAATATTTGCTCTGTAGGCCTGTACCGCAGGTATTACCGCTGCAAATATACCAATCGCAAGGCCAGCAACAAACAGGTATATTTCATCATAAAGTAAAACAAAACCACTCAGCTGCGCCTGGCCGCTTTCCTGATTGCCGCCAATGAACGCTAAAACCAGGTGTCCAAGTACTATCCCGATTAAGGTACCTGCTAAAGTAAGCATAAGGCCTTCGGCAATGACTATGATAAATAGTTTTGTGCGGGAGGCACCCAATGTGCGCATAATGGCCAGGTCGTAGTTGCGTTCTTTCAATGAATTGTAGAGATTTACAAATACACTAATGGCTGCAATGAGCATAATGAGTACTGCAAACCATTGCAGGGTATCTACGCCCACACCAATTAAGGAAAACAGACGTGTACTTTCCTGTGCAGGGGATGCGGACTGCATATTGGTGGTTTCGTTTACCATTCGCGGGAACATGGCTACCGACATAGGCGAGCGGTATTGAATGAGCAGGGAAGTGAGCTCGCGCGGCTGCTCAGCTTCAGCATGCTCATGCCCTTCGTGCTCATGGCCTTCGTGTGCTTCATGATCTTCGTGATCATCATGCATTTTCCACACACTGGCCACATTGGTAAGGATAAGGTTGTCGGTTACATTTCCCTGAGGTTCCAGGATTCCCGAAACGGTATACTGGTGATGTTTGTGCACATCGGTATTTCCGCTAAGGCCATGGGCACCGTAGAAGGTATCGCCGATCTTCAGCTTTTCGTTTTTTGCAACGGCAGCGCCGATGGTGGTTTCAAAGTCGGTTTTCCAAAATTTACCCTGCCGGGTCTTCAATTTATAAAGGCTTACAAAGTTGCTGTCTGTGCCCACTATGCGAACCCCGTTGTAGTTATCGCCCAGTGCAAGCGGAACAGCCCGTTTCACAAAAGGGCTATGGGCCAGTTCCATGGCATCTTTTAAAGGGATATTGCCGGTTGGGAAATCGATATGATATATACTGCTGAGAATCAGCTGCAGCGGGCTACCCTTGGCACCAACCACCAGGTCTATGTCTTTAGAATTGTTCTCCAGTTTTTCACCGATTTGCCTGGAAGCAAGCAGTAAAATGGTTAAAATGCCTGTCCCAAAAGCAATGAGCATCATGTTAAGGGCGGCTGATAGGGGTTTAGACCACAGACTTTTCCAGCTTATTTTTAATGGGCTCATGATAATTGGTAGGTATTTGAAAATGCATCTTTAACTCTTTTGTCGTGCGTAGCCACAACCAGTGTTGCCTGGTTTATACCCGATTGCTGCAGCAGCAGTTCAAGTACCGCTGTGGCGTTTCTATCGTCCAGGCTCGAAGTCGGCTCGTCTGCTATCAGCAGTTCCGGCTTATTGATTGCCGCCCTGGCAATGGAAACACGTTGCAATTGGCCCTGACTAAGCTGGTTGGGATAGGCGTGCTTTTTATCGGCTATGCCTAAGGAACCCAGTACTTCATTTACCCTGTTTAAATCGGTAGGCAGCCCTGCAAAACTTTGTGCCAGTACCAGGTTGTCTGAAATGCTAAGACTCTTGATCAGGTGCGGACGCTGAAAGATGATCCCGATGTTCTGTCCCCTGAACTGATCCAGTGCTTTGGAGGATAAACTGTAAATGGAAGTTTCGTTGATCATTACTTCTCCGGCTTTTGGTTGCAATATCCCGGTGAGAATGTGCAACAGCGTAGTTTTTCCGCTTCCGGATTCGCCAAGCAGCAGCCATTGCTCACCATGCCTAATCTGCCAGTCCTTAAAGCTGATGGAATGTCCGCCGGTGTATTGATGTGAAACCGATTTTATGGAGATCATAGCCGTTATTTTTTTAGATGGTTGTTTAAATACTTCAGGTAAAGCTTTTTGCCATCCATCTTTTCATGTTTGCAGCCAGGATTGATCATGCTTACAAAAGCCAGAAATGCCGCGAATATTAGTTTCTTGTTCATATGGGATGGTGTAATACACAAAAATAGTATATGCAATTAAATTGCATATACTATTCGTGTAAAGTATTTGCTACTGCGGGTTAAAATAAACCGCAATTTTAGCTGTGCTGGCAGCTGCGGCTGTATTTCCAATTGATAAAATGTGCTGCAGCAATGGTAAAGCCACCCAGTGGGATCAGTATAGCCTCCAGGCTTTCTATAAAATAATGTCCCAGCGCTATTGATCCGAAGCCAGCCAGCAGTACAGCAATTGGTGTAATTTTTTTGTGCTTAGGATATGCGCTGGCAAGTGACCAGACACCTATCACCAACGAAAGACAGATCATGGTGATTTCCACCCAGCTATTGGCCAGGAAGCCTAATCCCCATAGCGGCAGGGTGCTGATAACGAATGGCAGGGCAGCGCAATGAATGGCGCAGGCCAGGGATGCAGTAATGCCCAGCTGATCAAGGCGCGCTGATTTAACAAATGGCTTCATCTTTTGAATTTGTTTTTTATAAAATGAACAGATAGATTTTTATAGCACAAATATAAAAGCAATAAAGTTGCATTTGCAAAAGATGTTTAAAAAAAAGTTATGATATAAAAAAATGCCCTCCGTAAGGAGGGCATTTTTTTCTTTGAAAGTCAGGGCATTAACCTTTGTACATTTTTGCCCTCAGCTCTGCTATATCCGGACTGCTGATGTATTCATCATAGGTCATCATTTTATCAATGGCACCGTTAGGGGTCAGCTCAATGATACGTGTCGCAACAGATTCGGTCAGGGCATGATCTCGTGAAGTAAAAAGGGCAGTGCCTTTAAAATCTTTCATGCCATTGTTCAGTGCAGTAATGGATTCCAGGTCGAGGTGGTTGGTTGGTTCATCAAACAACAAAAGGTTGGCATGTTTCAGCATCATCTGCGAGAACATGCAACGCATCTTTTCGCCTCCCGACAGTACTTTTACGTTTTTCAACACCTCTTCACCAGAGAAAAGCATACGACCCAGGAAACTCCTTACAAACTGCTCGTCCTGATCGGTGCCTGAATATTCACGAAGCCAGTCGACCAGGTTTTCATCTTTATTTTCAAAGTAAATAGAATTGTCGTTAGGGATGTCGGCCACATTAATGGTTACACCAAACTTAAATTCACCTTTATAATTCTTTTCCCTGCCGGTAAGTACATTGTAAAAAGCAGTTGTAGCCAGGCTGTTCTGAGATAAAACCGCAATTTTATCGCCTTTATTTACCATGAAGCTCACATCCTTAAACATTACTTCACCATTAAGTGTACAGGATAAATGTTCTACCTGTAGAATCTGGTCGCCAGCTTCCCTACCCAGGTTATTGAACAAAATGGCCGGGTATTTCCTGCTTGAAGCTTTGATTTCTGAAATGTCGATCTTATCCAAAGCCTTTTTACGCGAAGTTGCCTGTTTGGATTTAGAGGCATTTGCACTAAAGCGCTGGATAAACTCCTGTAACTCCTTCACTTTTTCTTCCAGCTTTTTGTTCTGGTCGCTGCGTTGTTTTAAGGCCAGCTGACTCGACTCGTACCAGAAAGTGTAGTTACCAGAGTAGATACTCATTTTGCTGAAGTCGATATCCACAATATGTGTACAAACCGCATCTAAAAAGTGCCTGTCGTGCGATACCACCAGTACAATGTTCTGATAGTCGGCCAGGAAGTTCTCTAACCAGGCGATGGTATCAATGTCAAGGTCGTTGGTAGGCTCATCCAGCAGCAGGATATCGGGGTTACCAAATAGGGCCTGTGCCAGTAAAACACGTACCTTTTGATTACCATCTAATTCTTTAAGTTGTTTATAATGGTATTCTTCTTTAATACCCAGGTTGCTCAGCATGGTAGCGGCATTGCTTTCCATATTCCAGCCGTCCATTTCCGCAAATCTGTTCTCCAGTTCGCCGGCACGTTCGCCATCTTTATCGGTAAAATCTTCCTTTAAATAGATGGCATCCTTTTCTTTCATGATGTCGTACAATTCCTTGTGGCCCATCATTACAGTTTCAATTACACTGAATTCATCAAACTCATAGTGGTTTTGTTTTAAAACCGCCATACGCTCTCCGGGGGTAAAAGCTACAGTACCTGTAGTCTGGCTTACATCGCCTGATAAAATTTTAAGAAAAGTAGATTTACCTGCTCCGTTGGCCCCAATTACCCCATAGCAGTTGCCCTGGGTAAATTTTAGGTTTACATCTTCAAATAAAGTTCTTTTTCCGTAGCGGAGTGATAAATTAGAAACTGAAATCATATTGCTGAAAAATAAGCCGCAAAGGTAAGTATAATTTATTTTATTAAGTTTGATCACTAGATTTTTGTATGGTAGGTAAAGAAGAACTGATTGCAAGACTGGATACTTCCATGAAATTTAAGATGGTCGACAATGTTACGGCCATCATTGAAGGCCATAATCCGGATATTGCCGATTTGCTGGAACTCAGCTTTTATAAAAAGAAGGAGGTAGCTTTCCGAGCGGCCTGGATGCTCGAGTACCTGATGACAAACCGGCCTCAGGAGTTCCGTGCGCATGTGCCGGCGTTGCTGAGCCTGCTTCCCCGCCAAAAGAACCCTTCGGCCATGCGTCATTATGCCAAAATTTTGGCACTGATGACAGACAGGAACGCAGATCCGGTTTATAGGGAGCTCTCCGGCCAGCTGGATTTTGATCCGGTAATAGAGGTGTTGTTTACCTGGCTGGTTGATCCGGAAACACTGGTGGCCAGTAAAGTACATTGTATGCAGGCCCTGGCCAACCTGGTGCCGCGGTACGGCTGGATAAAGGAGGAACTGCAGGAAACTATTGAACACCTGATGGGTATAGAAAGCATTGCTTTTTTTGCCCGTGCCAAAATGGTAAAGAAACAATTGAAAAAGTATTACACCAGGTAAACATTTCGTCTGCCCTTTAATTTTATTTTTGCAGGCATACGTACGTTTGTCTAACAATCATGGAAAGCGTTACCAAGAACGTTATGGAGAACAAAGAAATCACAATTTTAAGCAATATCATTAAACGCCGGAGAAGCATTTTTCCCGTTAGTTATACCCAGGAAGAGGTTCCGGTAGAAGTGATCAGACAAATCCTGGAAAGTGCCAACTATGCACCTACGCATAAACTGACAGAACCCTGGCGCTTTATTGTATTCAGGAACGAGGGGAAAATAAAACTGGGGCAGGAACTAGCCCGTCTGTATAAGGAAAGCACCCCGTTGAACCAGTTCCTGCAGAAAAAATACGATAGCATTACAGAAAAGGCAGAACAGGCCGGCTGTATCATCACTTTGAATGCAAAGCTGCATAGCGATAAAATTCCTGAATGGGAAGAACTGGCTGCTTTGGCCTGCGCCGTGCAGAACATGGCCCTTACCGCCGAGGCCCTTCAGGTTGGTGCTTACTGGAGTTCGCCAGGGATGATTGCAGATCTCAAAGAATATCTTAACTTAGGTGAACATGAAAAATGTTTCGGACTTTTTTACATGGGCTATCACAATGAAGAACCCAGGGAAGCGAAACGGACGCCTATAGAAGAGAAAATTAAATGGGTAGAGTCGTAAATATGGACAAAGAGAATTTATATCAGCTGTGCTTAAATTTTATTGAGCAGCGTATTCAGACTGCAGAAACTGCTCTGGCGCAAGCCCGGGAAGCCAGTAACGACGATACAAAAAGCAGTGCCGGCGACAAGTATGAAACCAGCAGGGAAATGATGCAGCAGGACATAGACCGTAACAAACGTTTATTGATTGATGCACAGGATAACCTGAAAGTATTGGAAGCTGTTGGGCATACAGCCGCCGCCGATACCATAAGTGGCGGAAGCCTGGTCCATACCACCGAAGGTATTTTTTACATCAGCATCAGTGCAGGGCAACTGCAGGCCGGGGGTAAAACCGTTTTTGCAATTTCGGCAGCTTCACCGATAGGTAAACTGATGCTTGGCCACAAAAAAGGCGAGGATTTTACCTTTAACGGCAAAAAATACAAGATTACAGCTGTTGAGTAAATTATTTGAAGCTCTTATTGATGCTGTTGTACAGGTTTCTGGCCGTATAGTTTCCAGGATCTATGATGCGCCTGATGGTGTACATCGGGTAGTTTTCATCCCTTTTGGTAGACAGGATAAAAGCAGCTTTAAAACCATGTTCCTTTAATTTAGGCAGGTTGGCTGCTTTAAACACACCATAAGGATAGGCGAAATATTCAACCTTTTTACCAGTTATAGCTTCAAGGGTTTTATTGGGCTTGTCGATCTGGATTTCCCAGTCCTCATCCGTAAACTGCGCAAAATTCTTGTGGTTCCAGGTATGGCTGGCAATGACATGCCCTTCATCAGACAGTTCTCTGATCTGGGCTTTGCTCATGTACCTTGGCCGGCCTATTGATACTGTCATGATAAAATACACGCCTTTAAAACCATGCTTCTTTAGCTCTTTTGCCCCCACGGTATACTGATCCAGATCGGTATCGTCAAAAGTAATCATAATGGGCTTCTCTGGCAGGGTGGCACCATTGTTCAGGTAATCATAGAGCTGGTCGGGCAGGATGGTATGGTAACCACTATCGGCCAGCATTTTCATGTGCGCTGCAAATTTGGCCGGGGGCATAATGTCGTCATGCGCACGTTTGGAATCAGAGGCCTTCCAATCCCTGATCTGATGGTAACAAAGTACCGGTACTTCCTTTTTACTTAAAATTTCGGCTGCGGTGGCTTCTTTTTTTGCACCTCCCTCAACATTTGCAGCAGCTGTTTCAGTAGTCGTACCGTCCTGTATACTGTTTTTATCTATGCCGACTTTAATGGTATTGGTACAGGCAGCAAGCATTAGGCCTGCTGCCGTGATAATTGCGAAAAATATGTGTTTCATTTTCAGATGAGAGCATCCTGGAGGTATTAAAAGCTTTTTACGATGCTGTTGTGCAGGGTTTTAGGGCTCCAGTAGCCGCTGGCAATGATCCGTCTTACGGTAAACAAGGGGTCGTTCTGGTCGCGTTTGTCGGCCAGTGAAAAGGCCATTCTGAAACCGCGTTTCTTTAACTGTGGGATGCCCTCTGCATTCCATAAACCAAAAGGATAGGCAAATTCCGTCATTTTTTTGCCGGTAATCTCTTCCAGTTTTTTTGTTGGCTTATCCAGTTGTTCCTCCCAGTCCTTGCCCTGATATTTTTTGAAGTTTTTATGGTCGTAAGTATGACTGCCAATTACATTGCCCTCATCAGAAAGCTGTTTGATCTGCTCCTTAGTCATATAATCTACAAACTTACCTTTCTTGCCTATAGATACGGTCATGATAAAATAAACTGCCTTATAACCATACTTTTTTAAAGTTGGTGCAGCTACCGTAAACTGGTCCATATCAGTATCGTCGAAGGTAAACATGATGGGCTTAGGAGGCAGGGGTGCGCCGGTATTTAAGTAGGCATACAGCTGGTCTGGTAAAATCGAGTGGTAACCACTGTCGGCCAGCATCTTGATCTGGTCTTTGAAATTCTGGATCTCAACAATATAATCTTTGCCTACTTTACCGTCTGTGGGTTTCCAGTTGCGCACCTGGTGGTAGCATAATATCGGCACCTGCTTGCGGGCCAGGATGGTTTTTGCATCCGCCACTTTTATTTTAGACACATCAACAGGGGTAGCCTGTCCGCCATCTGCGGCAGGTGCTGTTTCAGTGGTAGTTACATTAGCGCTGTCTTTGGCATTGGCCTGATCACCATTGGTTTGAGATTTTGACTGGCATCCGGCAGTAAAAATTACTGCTGCGGCCACTAGAGGTAAAAAGTAAGCTTTCATATGAGGTATTTGGTACAAAACTAAAAAATCAAATCAATAAATGGTAACTATCGCATTTATTACAATAATTTTCTACCATGGAATGTATTAATCAATATTTTTAGCTGATTAATTTATATCCAATTCATAATGAACAAACTTTACCTGCCGCTTGCACTGGCCTTTTCCATGTTTTGTGCCGGCCAAGATGCCTTTGCGCAAACCAAAACATTTACGATAACCGAAACACAGGCTGTTGCACCCCGTGCTAACTACCAGGCAGCATCCAGGTTTTCGCCAAATAAACTTCGCAAAATGGTGTATTCTTTAGCGGTAGATCCACATTGGCTGAAGCTGAGCAACCGTTTTTGGTACGAGTACGAAACACCAGCGGGAAAGGAGTGGTACCTGGTAGACCCTGCCGCCAAAAGCAAAAAGAAGCTGTTTGACAATGCCAAGCTTGCTGCAGAAATCACCAACACCATCCGCGATCCCTTTGATGCCCAGCATCTACCGCTGGAAAACCTAAAATTCTCGGCCGATGAAAAACAGCTTACTTTTGAGGTGAGAAGTACCGTAGATGAACTAAAAAAAGACAGAAAAGACAAAAAAGCAGCCGATTCTATGCAAAAGAAGGTCTTTTATTTCAATTACGACCTGGCTAAAGCAAAGCTTACCGAAATCCCTAATTATACCAAACCCAAAGCCAAACCTTCCTGGGGCTCAGTAGCGCCTGATTCCTCTGCAATCATTTTCAGCCGTAATTTTAACCTTTACTGGATGGATAAGGAAAACTATAAAAAAGCAGTTAAAAATGAAGAGGACAGCACTATTGTAGAACATCAGCTCACTAAGGATGGGGTGAAATTTTACCCTTATGGCAGCAACGGCGATGGAGAAAATAATGAGGAGAACGAAAAGAACAACAAAAAAAGACGCCCGGCTTATGTGATGTGGTCGCCCGATTCCAAACATTTTGTGCTTAACCGGACAGATTCCCGTAAGGTAAAAGACCTATGGGTAATCAATAACGTGGCAACAGGCAGACCAACTCTCGAAACCTACAAGTACCAGATGCCAGGCGAAAAGGAATCGCCAATTACAGAGATATTGTTGTTCAACTTCGCTTCAAAAAGTTATAAAAAACTGAATACTGCAGCATTTAAAGATCAGACCGTATCGGTGTGGGGTGCCCCCTTAAAAAATAAAGACCGCGATAACGAATTCCGCCCCTCTATCTGGCTTGGAAATAACAGTAAAGTATATTTTCAACGCACCAGCCGAGATTTAAAACGTATAGACGTTTGTATGGTTGATATCAATACGGGCACAGTTACACCCCTGATAGACGAGCGTTTCAACACTTATGTGGAAGTAATCCGACCAGGATTGGTGAATGATGGTAATGAGTTGATCCACTGGTCGGAACGCGATGGCTGGGCACATTTTTACCTGTTCGATGGAAATGGCAAATTGAAGAACCAGATTACCAGGGGTGCTTTCCACTGCGAAGAAATTGTAAATATAGATCAGAAGAATCGTGTCCTTTATTTTACAGCGAACGGGAGGGAAGCCAAAGAAGACCCTTATTACCTGCATTTGTACCGTATCAATTTCGATGGTTCGGGCATGAAACTGCTGAACCCCGGCGATTTTGACCATGCCATCAACATGAATGATGAAGCCAAATATTTTATCAATAACTTTTCCAGGGTAAACACTGTGCCTAAATCGGTACTGATGGACAACAATGGCAGGGTGGTGATGAACCTGGAAACTGCCGATCTGTCTTTGTTAATGGCAACAGGCTATAAATTTCCGGAACCTTTTAGGGTGAAAGCAGATGATGGGGTGACCGATATTTACGGCGTAATGTACAAGCCTTTTGATTTTGACCCGAATAAAAAATATCCTGTTATCGAGTACGTATATCCCGGGCCGCAGACAGAAGCGGTAAACAAAGCCTTCAGTAAAAGCATGGACAGGACCGATCGTCTGGCACAGTTTGGTTATATTGTGGTCACAGTAGGTAACCGTGGCGGTAACCCTGCCCGATCCAAATGGTACCATACGTATGGATACGGTAACCTGCGGGATTACGGACTGGCAGATAAAAAGGCTGCAGTAGAGCAACTATCCGACAGGTACTCTTTTATTGATGTAACTAAAGTAGGCATAACCGGCCATTCCGGTGGTGGTTTCATGTCAACAGCCGCAATGCTGGTATATCCTGATTTCTTTAAAGTTGCAGTTTCTAATGCCGGAAACCATGACAACAGCATTTACAACCGCTGGTGGAGCGAGAAACACCATGGGGTAAAAGAGGTGGTGTCTGCCAAAGGCGATACCACTTTTACTTACAGCATCGACAAAAATCCGGATCTGGCCAGAAACCTGAAGGGGCACCTGATGTTAATGACAGGCGATATCGACAATAATGTGCACCCTGCAAATACCATCAGGGTAGCCAATGCACTGATGAAAGCTGGAAAACGTTTTGAGTTGGTGATGGTACCTGGACAGCGTCATGGCTTTGGTGAGCTTACGGAATATACTTTCTGGAAACTGGCAGATCATTTCAATAAATATCTGATTGGCGACGACCGGTCTTCAGGAGAAGTAAATATTCTGGAAATGGACAGGGAAATAGAGCGGAAACGATAAGTGACTCAAAGAAAAGGCCTTTGCAGTCTGCAAAGGCCTTTTCTTTAATCAAACTTAAATCTTAAGTAAAGGTCATCTTAGAAGTGGAACATTACACCTAATTTAGGAGTGATGGTGCTAGCGTCTAAACCAAATGAATTGGTTTTTGTTTTGATACCGGTTAGCTCGTCTTTTACGCTGAGGTTATTGTAACCTAAGCCATCAACAGAAACTTCGATACCTACTCTTTTCGTTGGAAAGAAAGCAAATCCAGGGCTTAATTTTACACCAATCTGAGTCACGCTACCAGTTTTATTACCTACATCACCCGTAACTTCATCAACATCTTTCATATTTCCAAAAACCATAGGTACTGCTAATTGCCCAAAGAATTTGAATTGATCAGATAAACCAACATAGTAACGACCAAACGGTGCAACCTGGAAACCTTTTGTTAAAGAGCCTTGGCTTACCGCTTTATCATAAGCATAACCTACACCAGTACCTACTGCAAAGTTGTCGCTTACGAAATAACCTACAGAAGGACTTACTTCGAATCTGAAGTCAGCTTTATCGGCACCATCTTCCTTTGTAGAGTTTAAACCTACGGTACCACCCACAATAAATTTACCTTTTTCTGTTTGCGCTTGCGTACCAAATGCGATACCTGCTACTGCTACTAATGATAATAATAACTTTTTCATTTCTTTGTTTTTTATAATTCATAATATGACCAGTTTTGATTTTTATATTCTGACCATTTGTGGTATATAGTCAATGCCTGTGCCAAACATAATCGGCCCTGTTATATGCGAAAATAACCTTTTTGATAACCATCTAGTTCCTAAGTAAATAGTTTTTTTCTGCCAGTCCTTTATTATTTTGGGATGACAATCTTACCCGAATTATGACAAATCTCTTCAGGTTTTATTTATTCTTTTTGACTTTTTTTGTAAAATTGTCAGTTTAAATCTTGTCTGTTTTGGCATACGTTATGACAAAAGCCTGTCAGCTTGCTGCCGTTTTTTCCAAAAAAACTATAAATTCATAAATCTTTGTACCCATCTAAAGCGTTATAGCTATCATGAGATTATCAATAGAAAGAAAACCAATTAAAGTATACCCTGATCCGAAGCGGGTAATAGCAAGATTTTTTTTTAACGGCGATGAACGGGCTGTAGAGGTGGTAAAACATGTGATGGCACTTTCTGATCAGGAAGTATTTGGCCTGGTCTCGCCCCTGCTTCAGGAGTACTCGAAGCGGCACCGGAACATTACTAAGATCCTGACGCGTCATTGTAAAAAGATTAAGCACTGTATAGAAACAGCAGGACACGACTTCGAAGCACTCGATAAATACCAGAAGTTACTGTTGGGTTCATACTTTACCCATGAATATTCTATAGAATCTGCAGCCTTTTTTAATCCTTCTGTGGTAGAAGATCCCGATCAGTCGGACCTGGTAGAAGGTGAGAAGCGGCTTATCATTAGCTTCAGGGCAGTAGGGGAAGGACATATTTCCTCTGTTGTGTTCAGAAGAGCACTGATCGATCGCGACAATAACATTACTGTGATCCCCGTCGGAAATTATATAGATGAAGCTGAAGTTATTAAAAATGCAGTATACAATAAAAAGCTCTTTCTGAAAAAGGCTGCAGACTCCAGGATCGATATCGAGATACTGGACGAGGTGGGACTAAAGCTGGAAGATAAATTTGATTATGCTACACTTCGTAAGATCATATTGGACGGTAAGTCGCTGCAGGAAAACGACCTCAAAAAGCTGGAGTATGATAAAATTCTGTGGCTTTCTGATACCTATCATGAGATCAGTTTTTCCACGGATACCGATATTTCAGATCGGGTCATCTTTCCAATCTCGGAATTTGAGCGTAAAGGCATTGAAGATG
The DNA here is from genome assembly GCF_900176535.1 of Pedobacter africanus. NCBI lineage: Bacteria > Pseudomonadati > Bacteroidota > Sphingobacteriia > Sphingobacteriales > Sphingobacteriaceae > Pedobacter > Pedobacter africanus. The sequence goes on from NZ_FWXT01000004.1 coordinate 360,538, forward strand.
CAAGGTTTGTCCGCTTTGTGAAAGATGATGGCAGCATTATTTTTTACGCCACCTACACCGCATTTGATGGCGCTATGATTATGCCCAAGCTATTGCAGACCACCGATTTTTATGATTTTAAAATCAGCCCGTTGCACGGAATAGGCGCACAAAATAAAAACCTGGCACTTTTTCCACGTAAAATAAATGGCAAGTATGCCATGATGTCCCGCATAGACGGCTGGAACAATTACCTCATGTATTCCGATAAGCTTACAGTTTGGGACAATCCTGTAAAACTGCAGGCCCCGCAATTTCCATGGGAATTTATTCAGATCGGCAATTGTGGTTCTCCTATAGAAACAGAGGCTGGCTGGCTGGTCATTACACATGGTGTAGGTCCAATGCGTAGATACTGCCTGGGTGCAAGCCTGTTCGACCTCAATGATCCTTCTATTGAAGTTGGTCGTTTAAATGAGCCTTTGGTTATCCCTAATACCGATGAGCGGGAGGGATATGTGCCTAATGTGCTGTATTCCTGTGGCTCTATTATCCATAATGATGAACTGATTATACCTTATGGCTTGTCCGACTATTGTTCGTCCTTTGCAGCAGTAAAAATAGGCCTGCTGCTGGAGAAGCTGAAGAACTCCACTTTTAAACGGGAGCCTTCAGCAAGGTGAATTTAGTTGAGCACCTGCTTTTGTACAGAATTGCTCAGGTCACCACTCTGGATGTATTCATATTCGAGTGCTTTAAGCACTACCAGGTGTGAAATCCAGTAGGCAAGTGTGCTTTCAGCCCCCTGGTTTCGGTTTACACCTTGTGGTTGAAGGCCATCCCCGCAACCTTTTGTTTCATGATCAAATAAGGGTAGGTGCAAACTGTTTTCTCCTAAAAACCATTGGTAGCACACGTACATCTGTTTGATATAGCTGAGGTCTCGCGTAATTTCGTAGGCCTTAAAATACATGAGCACCATGGCCATGGTTTCTATAGCCTGCTGGTCATACAAGGCCATTTCATTTTGGTTGTCCCTGTATAGCCAGCCATCATTGCCTACGGGGTTTAAATAGCCGTGTGATAGTGTTTTAGTGCTCAGGAACTCCATGGTTTCCAAGGCAATCTCCAATGATTCCTTGTCCCTGCTGCACTGGTAATGCGACAGCATAGCCAGCGGCAATATGCCATTATCGTAGGTCATTTTTTCTTCGAACCAATGCCAGTTTTTCCGCTTGTTTTTACGGTATGCAGCCTTTAGGGGCTCAGCAAGCTGGTCAAACTGCTCTCTCACATAATCGTCACCCGGATGAGCCTTTAAGTAATTGGACAAGCCAATCATGGTATTCCCTATGCCCCGCAGATGTTGCAGCTTCTGGAAATGAGGGACTGATTTACTAAACAGTTCGCGTGCGAATTCACGGTAAGAATTATTTGGCGCATTGTTGATCAGATAGCCGAGTGACCATATGGTACGGCCAAAAGAATCTTCGGAACCCACTTCATCAAGGTATTCCCGGGTAAAACTCAGGAAATTCCTGAAATTTCCGTCATCACATTGCATATATTGAATGTAACTTAGGTAAACTGGGAGCAGTTCAAGGGCAACTTTGCTTTTATTCTGTTGATAGGCCATAATAGCAAGGATCAAAGCCCTGGCATTGTCATCCACACAATAACCTTCTTTTAGGTTAGGGATGCCAAATTTAGCATGCTGTACAATACCAGTATCATCTGTGAGCCGCTGCACATGTGCAAGGCTAAAGGACGGCATGGCATCAGGATCAATGATCTGTTTGCCTGAACTGTCTTTTTCTGCGAGCGACTTGGTGATCGCTTCATCCAACAGGTCAACAAATACCTGTCCGGTACTTGGCCAGCGCAAATGGATACCATATTCATAAGCATTTGCTTTAAGGGTATTTAATTTATCCTGATCTTCAAAAAGCTCATTTACTATAGTGGCCAAAGCTTCTGAATCCTTAAAATCAAACAATCTTCCTCTGTCATCTGCCAATAACTCCTGTGCATGCCAGTAAGGGGTAGATATCACTGCAGCACCGGCACCTATGGCATAGGAAAGCGTCCCACTGGTGATCTGGGCTTCGTTCAGGTAAGGGGTAATATACATATCGCAGGCCGTAAGATAGTCGAACAGCTGTTCCTCAGATACAAATTTGTTAATGAAAATAACGTTCTCTTCTACATTCAGCTTACGTGCAAGTCTTTTCAGGCTGTCGCGATATTCCTCGCCCGAACTGCGGATTACGCCAGGATGGGTAGTGCCCAGCACCACATACATTACATCCGGATTCTTTTCCACTATTTTAGGCAGCGCCTCAATTACAGTTTCAAGTCCTTTGTTCCTGCTAATCAGTCCGAAAGTAAACAACACTTTTTTACCCTTGAAAGGCAGAGAACCTTTAACGGGGTTTTCGGTTTTTGGCTCAAGATCAGGAACCCCATGTTCGATCAACTGAATTTTATTAAAAGGAATACCGTATACACCGGTTAAAAAGCCTACTGCCCGGTGGCTCATCACCACTATCCGCGAAGAATGTTTGGCTATTTCCCTGATGATGGTGAGTTGCATATAGCTTGGATCTTTCAATACTGTATGTAAAATCGTAATGAGCGGTTTTTGCAGCCGGGCAATCAGCGGGAGGATATAAACCCCATGTTCACCACCGTAAATTCCAAACTCATGTTCCATAATGCAGGCATCGACCAAACTGGTGTTAATGTAATCTGCCGCCCTGATGTAATCTTTTTGGTTTTCCTGCCGGATCCGGTATTTCACTTCTTTTGGGTACTCATATTCGTCTAAATGATCGGAATCATTCATGGCTACAACATAACTGTCATCAGACACAGCCGTTTTATCATAACCAATTGCACGAAGCAGGTTGTGGTTAAAGGTAGCAATGCCACATTCACGTGGCGGATAAGTAGAAATATAAGCGATTTTCATATGTTAAGGAATCTTTACAGCTATAAGAACAAACTTTAACCGGAATTGTTCTAGATGTGTTGATTTTATTTATGAAAATTCAATAAAAATTAAACAAAAAATAGAAAGCCTGCATCTTTGTTGAAGATGCAGGCTTAAAAACTATGAAATTTTAATTATTTATTATTTAAGAAAACAAATTTGTGGTCAAACATATCCAGTTTGATCTTGCTGTCCTTATCTATCTTTCCGGCCAGGATTTCCTTAGAGAGTTCGTTCAAAATGCGTTTCTGTATTACACGTTTCAACGGCCTTGCTCCAAATTGCGGATCGTAACCCAGTTCTGCCAGCCAGTCAAGCGCTTCCGGAGAGGCCTCCAGCTCTACGCCCATTTCGGCAAGCGTATCCTGTACATGTTTAAACTGCAGGCTCACAATAGCTCTCAGTTCATTACGGTTCAGCGGCGTAAACATGATCAGTTCATCAATCCGATTTAAAAATTCCGGTCTGATGGTTTGTTTCAGCAACTCAAACAGCTCGTTCTTGGTTTTAGCTAATATTTCGTCATGATTTTCCTCGTTTAACGACTTAAAGTTATCCTGTATCAGGTGTGAGCCTATGTTGGAGGTCATGATGATAATGGTGTTTTTAAAATTCACCACACGACCCTTGTTGTCCGTTAAGCGGCCGTCGTCCAGTACCTGTAGCAAAATGTTGAATACATCCGGATGTGCTTTTTCAATCTCATCCAGCAGGACTACCGAATAGGGCTTGCGGCGTACGGCTTCTGTTAACTGCCCACCCTCATCATAGCCAACATATCCTGGAGGGGCACCAATTAATCTTGAAACCGCGTGACGTTCCTGATATTCGCTCATATCTATACGCGTCATTGCATTTTCATCGTTGAACAGGAATTCGGCCAGGGCCTTTGCCAGCTCAGTTTTACCCACTCCTGTCGTACCCAGGAATATAAAAGAACCAATCGGTTTGCGTTTATCTTGCAAGCCTGCCCTTGAGCGGCGGATGGCATCTGATATAGCTTCTATGGCTTCGTCTTGTCCTGCTACACGTTTGTGCAGTTCCGTTTCCAGGTTCAGCAGTTTTTCCCTTTCGCTCGAGATCAGTTTGGTAACCGGTATACCCGTCCATCTGCCAACCACACCTGCAATGTCATCAGCAGTTACCTCTTCCTTCAGCATGCGGCCTTCAGTCTGCTGTGCTTCCAGCTGCGTTTTCAGCTTTTCAACTTTATCCTGAGCTTCTTTTATTTTACCATATCGTATCTCTGCTACCTTTCCATAATCACCCGCACGTTCGGCCTGATCGGCTTCGAGCTTGTAATTTTCGATCTGCTCAATTTCGGTATTGATGTTATCCACAAGATCTTTCTCTCCCTGCCATTTTGCTTTGATCTCGTCCCTTTCGGCCGATAAGTTGGCAATTTCTTCGGCAAGTGATTTTACTTTCTTGGTATCATTTTCCCTTTTTATGGCTTCGCGTTCAATTTCCAGCTGCATGATCCTTCGGTTCAGCTCATCTACTTTTTCAGGTACACTGTCCATCTCCAAACGCAGTTTGGAAGCTGCTTCATCCATTAAGTCTATCGCTTTATCCGGTAAAAACCTGTCGGCAATATAGCGTTGCGACATTTCAACGGCTGCAATAATTGCCTCGTCTTTAATTCTGACCTTATGGTGGGTTTCATACCTTTCCTTCAATCCGCGAAGAATAGAAATGGCATCCTGCGTATCCGGCTCATCTACCATTACCTTCTGGAAACGGCGTTCCAACGCTTTATCTTTTTCCAGATACTTCTGGTATTCATCTAAAGTGGTTGCACCAATGGCACGCAGTTCACCGCGGGCAAGGGCAGGTTTAAGGATGTTCGCTGCGTCCATAGCACCTTCACCGCCACCGGCACCTACCAGGGTGTGGATTTCATCGATGAACAGAATGATATCGCCATCGCTTTGGGTCACCTCTTTAACTACCGCTTTTAAGCGTTCCTCAAATTCACCTTTATATTTTGCACCAGCAATAAGTGCACCCATGTCCAGTGAATATACCGTTTTGGTTTTCAGATTGGTAGGCACATCACCTTTGATTATCCTGAAAGCAATGCCTTCGGCTATTGCTGTTTTACCAACGCCAGGTTCACCAATCAGGATAGGGTTATTCTTGGTGCGTCTCGACAAAATTTGTATTACCCTCCTGATCTCTTCATCACGCCCAATGACGGGGTCTAACTTACCCGATTCAGCATATTCATTCAGGTTACGTGCATACTTGTTGAGTGCATTATAAGTAGCCTCGGCATTCTGTCCGGTTACATGGTTATCGCCACGCAAAGCGATAATTGCTTTTTTCAGGTCTTTTTCAGTTACACCCTGGTCTTTCAGAAATTTGGATGTATTGTCGTTCACTGAAAGCAGGCCAAGCAATACATGTTCTACAGACACAAACTCGTCCTTAAATTCTTTCAGGTAAGACTGTGCTTTTTGCAGGGCTGAATTGCTTCCGGACGTTAAATAGGGGCTACTGCCCGTAACCTTAGGAAATCTTTCAATTTCAGCGTCCAGCTGCTGGTTCAGTACATTCAGGTTTACGTTTAGTTTCTTTAAAACATAAGAAACTACATTTTCATCAACAGTCAGCAAACCTTTTAAAAGGTGTGCTGTTTCAATAGCTTGCTGCTGATTGCCCTGAGCTATTTCGGAAGCCTGTTGAATTGCTTCCTGGGCTTTTATTGTAAAGTTGTTGAAGTTCATATCAGTATTTAAACAAAGTAAATGCCGCCTTGGTTTTTTGATTAAAACCGGAAATTTTGTCGGGTGTTTATAATTTTTTATGACTAAATTACTGATAGTTAAGCCTTGGTTAAGAAAAAATGTCTGCCTTACAGGCTTTTGAAGATTGGCCGCCTTGTAATCCGTTTATGCTTACCGCAAACATCATCGGATATGACCTGGCCTCATGGCGCAGTTAGGAAGGATCCACCGGAAATCCGGGTAAAGCACGCTCCAGCTCAATCTGCTGGTTACTGCTTTAACAAAAACGATAAATTTCTGGTTATCATAAATTATTTTCCGATCTTTAGACTTCCGTTTTTTTAATCCATCCGATGTTAACCCCTCTTGAAAATTTCTATTTGCAGCAGGATGAGCCTTTCAGAGGCTGTCTTATGGCATTAAGGGATCTGATATTGAAGCAGGATAGGCAGATAACAGCAGAATGGAAGTATAAACTCCCCTTTTTTTATTATCGGGGCAGGATGTTTTGTTACCTCTGGATACATAAAAAACACCTGCAGCCCTATATCGGGATTGTCAATGGAAATAAGATCGATCACCCCGATCTGATCGTTGAAAAGCGGGCGAGGATGAAAATTTTATTGGTTGATCCGCAAAAGGACCTCCCCATAGAAAAGATCAGGCTCATACTGAACAAGGCATTGGCCTTATATTAAAAGAAGATGAAAGAATTTATCAGATTATACCTGGATGCCTATAAAGGGTTGTCTGCCCCGGCGTGGATGTTGGCGCTGGTTATGCTCATCAACAGAAGCGGGGCGATGGTCATCCCTTTTTTGGGTGTTTACATGGTTAATCATTTGCATTTTAGTCTGGAAGACACCGGAACGGTATTAAGCTGTTTTGGTGTAGGGGCCGTGGCAGGTTCATTTTTAGGAGGCTGGTTGACCGACAAAGCCGGGCACTTCAAAGTACAGTTGTACAGTCTAATCCTTACGGTTCCTATGTTTTTTCTCCTTCCTGAGCTTACTACAGTCTTAAAGCTGGCTATTGGAGTGTTTATGCTGAGCATCATTTCAGAAACATTCAGGCCTGCAAATTCAGTTTCTATTGCTTACTACGCTAAGCCGGACAATGTCATCCGTTCCTTTTCCTTGAACCGTATGGCCCTGAACCTGGGGTTTTCTATTGGTCCAGCCCTGGGTGGTTTCCTGGCTGCCGTTTCCTATGCTTTTTTATTTTATGGCAATGCGGTTGCTGCATTTTTATCGGCTTTGATGTTTTTCCTTTATTTCAGAAACCGCAAGGGGAACGAGAAGAAAGCGCTGAAAGAAGAACCTGTTTTAAATACCGGAGCAGCAGAACGTTCTCCATACCGGGATGGCCTTTTTATAACCTTCAGCATCCTGAGTTGCGTGTTTGCCATTTGCTTTTTTCAATTGCTGAATACCCTGCCTTTATATTACCGTACAATTTATAAGCTGAGCGAAGCGGATATAGGAGTGATCCTGGCTTTTAGCGGTATGGTGGTGTTTTTACTGGAGATGATGCTGGTTCATATTGCAGAGAAAAGAATGACTGCGAGGGAAGTAATTGTGTCAGGCGTTTTACTTTGTGGACTTTCCTTTCTGATCTTAAATCTGGCCGTTGGTATATGGGTATTGTACCTGGCTATGTTTGTATTGTGCATTTCTGAAATTCTGGCCATGCCTTTTATGGCTACGGTAACTTTGCAGCGTTCTTCTTTAAAAAACCGAGGTGCTTATATGGGAATCAATGCCCTTTCTTTTTCTGCGGCCCATGTGTTTTCACCATTTGTAGGCACAAGGATAGCTGCAGAGTGGGGATTTGAGATTTTGTGGTATGGTACCGCGGTTGTCTTGCTGCTTACGGGCATAGGCTTTCTGGTGGTTATGAAACGAATGCGGCTATAATGGCCACTGTTTTAGTGGTTTTACGTTGTTTTCTACTCGTTTTTCGGATGCTTGCGGAATAAGCAGTACGGTTAGTGCTTTTACAGATCTTGCAGGCAGAAAGGTTTCAAAACCGATCATTACAGTTCCGGGATTTGGGGCGTCATAGTCGGTTGTAGGATTGGTAGACCAGGTTTTTAGGTTAACATGGTCAGACCCCAAAACACGAAGAATTAATTTTTTGCCCATTTTTTTGAGTTCAGCCTCATTCTTACCTATAATTTTAACCTCTGCAGTAGTCAGCATAGCCCAGCGGACAACCGAAGGTTTGTCATTATTTTCCAGCTCATCCCGGATCACCACGTAGCTGTTGTTTACCATGGCAATCCCACGGAGGGCTTTGGCGAGGTGGTTTTTATAGACCGAACTGATGTCCAGTACTGCATTTCTATAGGAAGGATCATCAGCGCAGCTGATAATGGGGGCTGTGCCCTCAACCTGCTGAAATTCATTATTAACACTTAGGGTGTTGTGGAAAAGATTGTTATACCTCAGTACCTGCCATCGCTGAGAATTTTGCTTCATGTTCCAAAGATCTACGCCCTTGGACTCCAAGGATTCATAACCCTGCATTCCAAAGTCGCTTGCCCAGCGTACGCCATTTGCTTCCATTACAAAAGAACCTACATCCATGTGTCCGTGATTTAAGGAGGGGCTTCCACCCTTAATGCCTACATACAAGGCATTCGGATCTGTCCATGAGCTACGCATCATCACAACCGGGTTAACACCTTTTCCCACCCACATATTTTCTTGTGGGGCAGGAATTTTGTTCAATGGAATTCCGCTACCCCAAATGAGCAGGGCAGGAAGAAGACGGTCGTTGGTGAGCGCATTGGTGTTTTTGTTAAGGTACTTTAGCTCGTTGAACAATAGAGATGGGTTTTTCAGCTTTGCAGCAAACCAGAACATGGCTGGGTTGATCTCGGCACTATTGCCTGAATCGAAATAGTTAAAGGGCAGACTTGTGGGACCGGTCATGTTGAGCAAATAGCCCGCAGTTTTTAAGAAACCAGCTTTTTCTCCCAGACCAAAATCGGTGTGGAATGCTTTTTGGAAAGCGCTGATGAGCATAACATTAAACGTGGTGCCATAGTTCCAGTAGCCATATCCCTCGGGGTAAGCACCATCGGGTTCATAAACTTTCATAGGCAGGTTAAGTTTGTCTATGGCCCGGTTAATGATGGCATTGGAGAATTCGGGCTGATCTTCGTATAACGCAATTGCAGCAAAGGAAAGGCCGGCATTACAAACCTGGTTCCAGTTGTGCGCTGCAGTAAGCCAGAACATATTGCTGCCGGTTAACATTGAAGGCTCAAGACCTTTGGTAAGGAGCGCTGTTTTTATATTAGAGCGGGAATTTATGGGTAAGTCATTGTAAAGCCAGTCGTAGCCAATGGCGAGTGCCATGGTCATTTCTGCTACGTCCAGGAAATGAGAGGGGTTCCAGTCTTCAAAAGCAGCGGCGGCAAGCATTTCCTGTTCCGCCCTTTTCAGGTATTTTTCCTGCCTGGTCATGCGCCAGGCATAGGAGAGGTAAAAGACCCGCTGGAGACAGGTTCTGGATTTATCGAGTAAGCGGCGGCCAATTTTGATTCGCTTTATTGGCGCCTGCTTTAAAAAACTATCACACTTGGAGAGTATACTTATATGTACTTTTTGTAGTGTGGGATTGGATTTGAGGCTTTGATGGATATTTTCTTCTTCATTCTGCAGGAGCAATAGCCTTGGATGGTTTGGAACATTCATTTTACCGACAAGGGTGTTTTGCGCATAAAGGCAAAATGTCAGCAATGAAAGAATCAAGGTAAAAATTTTTTTCATCTGTGATAAGGTTGCGATCAATATACAAAAAAGCGTGCAGGATAAGATTACCCGGCACGCTTTTTTATATGTTAATTTATACTTATTTCAGAACTTCTGCTAATCTTTTAGTCTGGTGATCGGCCAGTTTTTGCAGCGGTCCGGCGGCAAGCATTTTCATCATCATGTTCAAGTCTGCGGAAATGGTGTGTGTAGCAATAGTGCCTCCATTGCCATTATCGGCTACCGTCCATTTTAATTCCACGTCAAAAGGGGCTTTTTCGGTAGGTACGGCTATTAGTTCACGGTTCTCCGTACGGCTTGAAATTTTGATGGCAAGTTTGGCCATGTTTTGTATAGTAAAACTGGCTTCATCTTCGGTAGAAGACCAGTTGTAGATATTTTCGGGCATGAGTTGCTGGTGATTGTTCAGATCGGCCAGAAAGTCATATACTTTTTCTACAGGCAGGTCTATCGCTGTAGTGCTTTCAATAACTGTCATTTGCTGTTAGGTTAGTTCCTCTAATTCTTTTCCCCATTCGGATGGGTTTCTGCGCCACTTTGTTAAAAGATCTACATCTTTCTGAGCAATGAAGCTATGTTCTGCTGCGTATTCAATTAAAGTATTGTAATTAGAAAGTGTGGCATAACGACATTTGGCTGCGGCAAAATTTTCGTCGGCCTGATCGAACCCATAGGTAAATATGGCTACCAGTCCGGCAACAGATAACCCTGCATTTCTGAGGGCTTCAACAGCCTGAAGGCTGCTTTTACCGGTAGAGATCAGGTCCTCTATAACCACCACACGTTGCCCTTCAATAATTTCACCTTCTATCAGGCTTCCTGTTCCATGTTCTTTGGCTTTCGATCTTACGTAAGCAAATGGCAGGCCCAGTTCCTGAGCTACCAGGGCTCCCTGAGGAATACCTGCAGTGGCAACACCTGCGATCAGGTCAACAGATCCGAATTCTTCCTGGATCAGCTGCGAAAGTTTTTGCCTGATGTATGTTCTTACCGATGGATGGGATAGGGTGATCCTATTGTCACAATAAATAGGAGATTTCCAACCAGAAGCCCATGTAAACGGGTTGTTTGGTTGTAACTTTATTGCTTTTATTTGTAATAAAAATTCAGCTACCTTTAATTCAATATCACTTTTATTATACATAACGCAAAATTACGGAATTCTTTACACTTGTGCGAACACTACTCCAACAATGTTATCAAGGTTGAAGTGGAAATGCGGAAAGTGCTGTTAATTATTTATACCTATGCCCGCAAAGATCGTTAAATAATATTGCGGAGAAAAGGTGTTTTTTATCTTCTCCTGATTACCAGTATTATAAAGAATTCACAAAACGCTTTCGATATAAAATTCTGTTTGATGCCGTTGTTTTTGTATGTTTCGAAATTTTGTTTTGTTTTTAATAGGTGATTCCGGACAGCTTCCTGTAATGAACAGAGTTCTAGGCTTTTTCATGCAGGCTGTTGAACTTTGGGCTGCAAAATTAAATTTTCAAACAGCTCATGAAAAAAATAAAAATGGCACGATCCATTACCACCAGGGGGCGGGATTCGTTGCTACGTTATCTGAAGGATATTTCGGAATATCCTTTACTCAGCGCAGATGAGGAAATTGCACTGGCACGCAAAATTAAAAATGGAGATCATGCTGCTTTGCAGTGGCTGATCAACTGTAACCTGCGGTTTGTGGTATCGGTTGCAAAAAAATATGAAATGCAGGGATTGCCACTTGCAGATTTAATTGAAGAAGGAAACATCGGTTTGATGAGGGCTGCTGAACGCTTTGACGAAAGTCGGGGTTTCAAATTCATTTCTTACGCAGTCTGGTGGATCCGGCAGACTATTTTAGAGGGTATAAGCGCCCATAAACGTTTGATCCGTTTGCCCTTGAGTCAGATTAACGGAATTCAGAACCTTGGAAAAGCTGCACTCAAGCTTGAACAGCAACTGGAACGCTGCCCAACCAAAGAAGAGCTGATCAAGTTTATGAATATTTCGGAAAATATGGCCTATGATTACCTGCAAAGTTCGGTCTGTGGCTGCTGGCTCGATCAGCCCTATGAGGCGGAAAGCGGAGAACATTTGCAGGTAACTTTAAAAGACCCCAACACACTTGAACCGGATACGCAACTGGAAAAAGAAGGATTTAAAGCTGATATTGAATTGATTATGAAAGTCTTAAGTCCGAGGCATCGGCGTGTGCTTAGTCTTTCTTTTGGCCTTGAGGGTGGTTTTCCATTGTTAGAAGATGATATTGCCAGGCTATTGGGGTTAAGTACAGAAACCATAAGAAGAGCAAAGAAAAATGCCCTGAAACAACTTCGCGGCATTAAAGAGATTCAAATGATGCAGGAATACCTGCGATAAATTATCAGATAAATTTTAAAGAGGTGCTGTAATTCTGTACTTTTAAAACCTGGTTTTTGGTGATTGCCTGTTGCGCAGAACTTTAAACCTTTAATGCCGGGAGCAAATGATGAAACCATACAGAATTTATATTAACGACAATACTTTATATATCACTTCTTCCTTATCGGAATACACCGAAGAAATGGAACAGCTAGACGTAGCTGATTTTAATTTCCCAGGCTTTTACAAGTCCCTGGCTGCAGCCACTGGTAAAACCTATTTGCTGCTGGACGCTGACCCGAAAGCATTGTTTAAAAAAATCAGGAAAAGTTGCCTGATTATTAAAGCTGCGGGAGGATTAGTGGCTAGTAACAAAGGCAATTACCTGTTTATTTTCAGGAACAAAAAATGGGACCTGCCTAAGGGCAAGGTCGAAAAAGGGGAGAAAATGAAAGAAGCTGCGCAGCGGGAGGTAGAGGAGGAATGCGGTGTAAAGATCTGGAACAATGAGGATAAGCTTTGTAAAACTTATCATGTTTATACATTGGGTAGCAAAATTGTGCTGAAAAAGACCAACTGGTACAGCATGACTGTTAAAGGAGAACCTAAATTGATCCCGCAAAAGGAGGAGGGCATTACAAAAGCTAGCTGGTTAAGCAAAACAGAACTAGCGCCCGTGCTGGCCAATACCTATCCTTCCATAATGGATGTGCTGGAAGCCGCAGAGCTTTTGGAGCAACGCGTGTTATAGGCGGGCTATGGCTTCCGGGGGTAGAAATTTGCTTACATCCCCATTATTTCTTAAAATATCCCGTACGATAGTAGAGCTGATGGCGGAGTATTCTGGCTTGCTCAGGATAAAGATGGTTTCCATTTCGGGCATCATGGTCTGATTGATCTGGGCAATAGCCCTTTCGTATTCAAAATCGCCAACGGAACGGATACCTCTTACCATGTAGGCTGCATTGATCGTCCTGCAGAAATCTACTGTAAGGCCTTCATATAGTCGTACCTCTACGGACGGGATGCCTGCGCATACAGTCCTGACAATTTCCTCCCTTTTTTCTGCCGATAAAAAACCCTGTTTCGAACTGTTCAATCCTATGCCAACCACAATTTTATCAAATAAGGGCAATGCGCGTTTCAATATGTCTACATGGGCAATGGTGATGGGGTCAAATGAACCTGGAAAGAGTGCAATCTTCATGACGTAAATGGATTAATGCTGTTTTTCAAAAAAGCTGAATGATGAATTGCCATACCGTCTGGTTTCTGTATAGCCGGGCTTGTCATTCAGTTTTAGCAAAGATGGATGTTCTACTATTAATAAGCCGTTAGCTGTAAGTAAGTTATTTTTAGCTACCAGTTCAGGAATCAAAGGTATGGTTGGCAGGTTATAGGGCGGATCTGCAAAAATGAGCTGATAACTTTGCTGATGTTGTTCAAGGAATTTGAAGACATCGGCCTTATGTACTTCGATTTCTGTGAGTTTGTGTTTGTCAACTATTGATTTTACCCAATGAACACAGCCCGAATGTTTGTCTACTGCAGTAACCTTTTTTATTCCCCTGGATGCAAATTCAATACTGATGTTCCCGGTTCCGCAAAAAAGATCCAGTGCCTCACAGCTGCCGAAGTCATATGTATTGTAAAGGATATTAAAAAGTGCTTCTTTGGCCATGTCAGTGGTAGGCCTCACAGGTAAACTTACGGGGGCATTAAAGCGGATGCCTTTTAATTTTCCTCCAATTATTCGCATAGATCGATTGCCAGCAGGCCGCTGTAATAGTGGGCAGGCATATCGTCCAGAATTTTCTGGTCAATTTCTCCTGTAGGTGGTAAATTAAACATGATGTCGTTAAAATACTTTTGCACACACTGATAATATGCATCTCCCTCGTTTATAATTCCGCTCAGGTATACCCGGGCGTCGCTGGTGTTGATATTGAGCTGGCTAATGATGAGCAGTAAATAATAATTAAACTCTTCTGCATGATCTGTCTGGTAATAATGCTGAAAAATGAGTTTGGCATTTAGGGTATAAGCTGCATTAAAAGAAGTAGCAGTAAAATCAAGTACCAGGGCCTGGTTACTGTGTTGTGCGGCCAAGGTCAAAACCGATGCATTTTGTGCATAAAGTTTGTAATTGTTTAAAGAACTTGTCAGGGTATCTTCAATAAATTGCTGCAGCGTAAAAATGGAAGTCAGGCCAAAGGTACTGAAAGGCCTGCTATATAAATTAGCAGATTGTTCTTCAGTAAAGAATTTTGCATACTGGTCCAATTCCTGTACATTGAATAGCTCGTTAGGGATATTTATGGAGTTCTCGGTATATACGGCAGCTTTGATCTCTTTAAAAGGCAACCCTAAATAGCTATCGTTTTTAAGCCTGCCGGATAAGGTTTGCGGAATGTCTGCACATTCCTGCTCATCGTATACGGCTTTTAGCTGTTTGCTGTTTTTATCAATGATTGCGTACGACAGGCTATCTGGTGTTATTTTCATCAACAGATCGCAATCTTCTGCCGTATTTGGGTCAAATTCCGGATCAACTAATAGTATGCTGTTTTTATTATCCATATTAGCAAAATTAATCCTTTTTTCTATAACATCACCATCGCATATTTGCTAAATGGATAAAGCGGCAATAATACAGGCTTCTTACGAATTCGTACCCACAGCAGAACAGCTTGATTTTTGCAGGGAAATGGCGTCTTTTTTATCCCGGGGGCTGAATGATCAGTGCTTCATATTAAGGGGGTATGCAGGGACGGGAAAAACCACCTCTGTAGCAGCGCTGGTAAAAGCATTGCCACAGTTTAAAGTGCGTTCGGTATTGCTGGCACCAACAGGAAGGGCGGCAAAGGTAATGGGCAATTATACCGGTAAAAAAGCGCTTACCATCCATAAAAAAATATATAGAAAACGTGCTGCTGTTGGTACGGACCTGTCTTTTCAGCTGGCGCCTAATCTTGCGGAGCATACCCTGTTTATTGTAGATGAAGCATCTATGATTGCAGATGAATGGATTTCACATACAGGATCCTCATTTTTAAAAGATCTGATCGAATTTGCATACAATGGTAAGAATTGTGCAGTGGTCTTTGTGGGCGACACCGCACAGTTGCCGCCGGTTGGCAGTATTGAAAGTCCGGCATTAAACAAAGCTTATATCGCATCAAACTTTGGCAAACAGGTGATGGCGATTGAGCTTAAAGAAGTGGTAAGACAGGAGAAGAAATCGGGTATCCTGGCCAATGCCACCATGCTGCGCAGGATGATCAGTGCGCTGGAAAAAGATGAAGAAGGTAAAATCGCATTGCCGAAATTCATGACCAAAACCTATAAGGATATTTTCAGGATGACCGGTTTAAAGCTGGTAGAGGGGTTGGAATATGCTTATGGTAAATTTGGCATTGAAAACTGCCTGGTGGTTTGCAGATCTAATAAATCGGCAAATGTATACAACCAGCAGATCAGGGCCAGGTTGCTTTACCGAGAAGAGG
The DNA here is from genome assembly GCF_900176535.1 of Pedobacter africanus. Lineage (NCBI taxonomy): Bacteria > Pseudomonadati > Bacteroidota > Sphingobacteriia > Sphingobacteriales > Sphingobacteriaceae > Pedobacter > Pedobacter africanus. The sequence goes on from NZ_FWXT01000004.1 coordinate 375,875, forward strand.
AGCTAACAGGAGGCGATCAGATTATGGTAGTGCGGAACAATTATTTCTGGCTTCCTGAAAACGAATCGGCAGCCTTTATTGCAAATGGTGATATGGCCAGGATTGTCCGGGTAAGAAAAACCGAAGAGCGGTATGGTTTGCGTTTTGCCGAAGTGCAGCTTGAATTTATTGATTTTCAGGAACTTGGTGCGATTACCTGCAAGGTGATGCTGGATACACTTACGATTGATGCACCCAATTTGTCCTATGAGCAAAACAATCAGCTTTTTGAACAGTTAAATATAGATTATGAGCACATCAAAAATAAGCGGGAAAGGTACAATGCAATTAAGGAAGATCCTTATTACAATGCATTGCAGATCAAGTTTGCTTATGCCGTTACCTGCCATAAAGCGCAGGGCGGGCAATGGGATGCTGTATTTGTGGACCAAGGCTATCTAACCGATGAAATGGTAGACATGGATTTTTTAAGATGGCTATATACCGGAGTAACAAGAGCCAGAAGAGAATTATTTTTAGTAAATTTTGCGGCTAAACTATTTTCTGCTCCAGCAGAAGAACAGTTTTAACCTTAAATTGATATTTGTTATGAGATTTGCATACTCTGTTAAACAAAAAATGAAAATTGCGGTACTGTTGTTTTGTATCATGGCTTGTACCTTACTGATCAGGTTTTTAGAAGATAAGAGTGTGAAAAGCATGAACGAATCCTTTGTATCGATGTATAACGATCGGTTGATCCCGGCAGCAGATTTGTTTTATGTAGCTGAAAAGGCCTACCTGAAAAAGTCGTTGTTTGAGGATGCTTTATACGAGCCGGAACACCTGTTTAGTGTCGACAAGTTACAGGCGCAGCTGGCCGCACTGAATACCTCTATAGATTCATTGATACAGAAATACAGCAAGACCTTACTGGTGAAGCAGGAAAAGGAGCAGCTGATACATTTAAAAAATGGGCTTGGCAGTACAGTAGAGGTAGAACATAAAATCCTTGCTGCTGCAAAGGTCCAGGGGCTTGCAGCAGCAAGGGTGCTTTATGAAACAGAGGGGCGTGAATCTTCCAGAACGACCATCAAAAAACTTTCTGAGCTGATGAACATTCAAAAGCAGGTGGGTGAGGAGCTGATCAAGGATTCAGCCTTTATGGTATCCGGCAATAAGATTTACTCGGCCTTTCAGGTCGTACTGGCCATTGTAATCGGGATATTGATTGTTGGTATTGTATTTACCTCTAATGTAGTGAAAATCAGTAATGATAAGTTTAACCTGAATTAAGCGGCAATAAAAGGCAACGTAATCTGGAAGGTGGTTCCCTGGTTTTCCTGGCTGTCTACAGTTAATGAGCCGCCGTGTTGTTCAATGATCTGCCTGGAGATGTGTAAACCAAGTCCTATTGATTTTTCACCTTTAAGTCCGGGTCGGCCGGCTTTGGAGAACTGATCAAAGAGTAGCTGTTGAAGGTGAGCTGGAATCCCTATCCCAAAATCAGTAACCCGGATGATGCAGGCATCAGCGGATTTACGCACTTCAATGTTAATTGGACTTTCGGAATTCGAAAATTTTAAGCCATTCCCAATCAGGTTGTCTATTACCCGGGTAAGTTTGGAAGGATTTACCGCAGAGGTCAATTCCTGCTCATTGCAGCTGAAAACAATCCTACGCTCGTTATTGAGGTTCTTTTGCCAGTTGCTACAGATATTGTTCATAAAAGTAATGATGTTGGTGGTCTGCAGCTGGAAAGGGGCCTTGTTGTTCTGGGCAATTTCGAGCAAATCATCAATAATATGCTTAGCCTGGCGCGTTGAACTCAGAATAAGCTGTATTTCCGTATTGTTCTGCTGCTGACTTTCTTCGAGTACAATCCTTGTGAGTGCCTCAATATTGTTGAGCGGGTTTCTGAGATCGTGCGCTACAAAGCCAAGGATCTCGCTTTTTTGACGATTGAGCAGCTGCACTTCCAGGTTTCTTTCTTCCAGTTGTTTTAAACGGGTGAAGTGTTTGGATTTAAAATAATAACTATACCTGGAAAAGGTATATAGTGCCACAACCAGTATAAACGCAGCCATAAAATTGAACACCTGGTCTGTCAGGTTTAATCCAGGCAGTACCAGGGTAAGGCCAAATAAAAGGAACACATAAAGCGAAAGGATGATGATCTGCTTTACTTCCAGTGCAAAAAACAAGGAAACCATCATAATTCCTATAAGAAATACGGCCAGGGTATTCTTTGGGTTATGCAGGGAAAAAATATAACTGACGGCAAATGTGGTGGTCAGGATAAAACAGCAGCAGGTAACAATCAGTATATTTCTGCTTGTTGTAGTCCAGCGGCCACTTTTTAAGGCATGGTTACTCAACAATAGAAAGCCCAGTGAGCCTGTTATGGTTAGCCAGTTGTTAAAGCTGTATTCCGAGTAGTTGGCCATTGATGATAAGCCTTCATAGCTGAGCAATGAAAGCAGCCTTACCGTAGCCGAAACAAAAAAGTAAATACTGCTTAAAACCCTTACCTGTTTAACGTTAATAATGCTATAGGCCTCCTTAAAGGCCTGGGCATATTGGTTGGGCGTTTGGTATGTATAAAAACTAAGCAAGTGGTGAATTTGCTAGTAAAAATAACGAAAGGAAATGATTTGTACGATTTTATATTACTTTTGCTGAAAGTAATAACTATGATCACGATAGCAGCCACCGAGTTTAACTATGCGTTTTTTTTAAAGCTTTTAAAATTTGGCCTGGTAGGATTCGTGGGGCTTATTGTCGATTTCAGCATTACCTATATCTGCAAGGAAAAATTAAAGATCCATAAATATGTTTCCAGTTCACTAGGCTTCAGCATTGCTACAGCAACCAATTATCAGTTGAACAGGTTGTGGACTTTTGGCCGGCATGATGCGGCCACTATGATGCAATTCGGAAAATATTTCATGATCTGCCTGGTAGGGTTGGCCCTAAGCAATATTCTGATCTATCTGCTGAACGATAAGCTGAAATGGAATTTCTATGTTGCCAAAGGCTGTGCCATTGTAATCGTGTCGTTATGGAACTTTTTTGCCAACTACCTTTATACTTTTGCAACCTGATAAGCCTTTTCATTGATGCTTGAAACAAAAAGAACCCCAAAGCAGATCCTGTTTGTCTTTTTAGGTGCATGGACATTGATCAATGTCATCCAGGCGGCATTTGTAGAGGTTCATGCAGATGAAGCCTATTACTGGATGTATTCCAGGTTTTTAGACTGGGGCTATTTTGATCATCCCCCAATGGTTGCCTTGTTCATAAAAATAGGGGATGCGCTGATACCTTCTACTTTGGGTTTAAGGCTCCTTACAATACTGAGCAGTACTGCTTCTGTGTACCTTTTATGGAAGATGTTGAGCAGGTACGGGCAGAATATAAAACTGTTTATATTGTTGTTCGGGTCGGTTGTCTTGTTCCATGTTTATGGCTTTATCACTACGCCGGATGCACCATTGTTTTTCTTTACTGTGCTTTTTCTATATCTGTACCAGCGTTATGCGGAAGAAGATAAGTTCAAATGGGCATTCCTGCTGGCCCTGGTTATTGCAGGCATGCTGTACAGCAAATATCATGGTATCCTGGTGTTGTTCTTTACCATACTTTCCAATTTTAAGCTTTTAAAAAGGCCCAGTTTCTGGTTTATTGTGCTGCTTGCAGCAGCAGCTTTTGTTCCCCACATCTGGTGGCAAATACAAAATAATTATCCTTCATTCTATTACCATGTGATAGACCGGTCGTCTGCATATTATAAGTTTGGTTTTACAACAGAATATTTGCTGGCACAGCTGGCGCTGGCAGGGCCGCTTGTAGGCTGGTATATGTACAGACAGTCTTTCCGCCTGAAACCAGATGATACTTTTATCAGGGGCCTTAAGTTTAACTGTTTTGGAATATTCATTTTTTTCCTGATCAGTACTTTGAAGGGAAGAGTTGAAGCGCATTGGACTTTACCAGCAATGATTGGCCTGTTTATGCTGTCCTACATCGCAATGCTGCGGTTTAATGTGCCCAAATGGTTCGAAAGGCTAGCCCTGGTGAATATTTTTCTGATCGTTCTGGTCAGGCTGGTGCTGATCTTTCCTGTGGGCGTCTTGATGAAGGTTAAAGTGGTTTCCTATTATTTTGGGAACAAGACCTGGGCCCAGGAAATAAAAAAGAAGGCCGGTGATGCACCGGTAATCTTTATGGATTCTTTCCAGGTGCCTTCCAGGTATAATTATTATACGCGTAGTACAAAGGGATTTTCCTATGATTCCAGGTATTACCGGAAAAACCAGTACGACATCTGGCCGCTGGAAGACAGTATCAGAAATAAGCGGGCCTATTTTGTACTTCAGTATCCTATGGAGGGCTTAGGCAGAATAGATACGATTCAGACTGGTAAGGGGCTGTTCTATGGGGCCTGGATCGACAAGGTACGCATATACCAGAAACTGAATGTAAGCCTGGAATCAGTACCTGCCAGCTGGGAAAGAGGAGCGGTAAAAGAATTGCAGCTAAAGATCAGCAATCCATATAAGGAAAGTATAGCGCTGGGCAATGCTGGTGCAAACTGGAAGTGCTATCTGGAATATGGGTTTAAGATTGGGCCTGATCTGGGTGAGTTTAAAGTTGCTGGAACGAACCTCGAACCTGTCACAATTGGAGTGGGGCAGTCTGTACTGGTTAGCGCCAGCCTAAGGGCACCTTTGGTTCCGGGTAAATACAAATTGCTGTTTTCTGTACGGACAGATCCTTTTTCAGGCGCCAGGAACAGCAGCATGATTCCGGTAGAAATCAGGTAAACTTTATTTTTTCAGTTCTCCTGGAAGGTAACCGAAATGCTTTCTGAATGCTTTGGAGAAGTTATAAGGTTCGTTATAACCCATGGTATAGGCTGCCTCATATACAGTACAATGCGTTTCGAGGAGCATTTGCCTGGCATAGTTCATCTTTAACTCGTTCAGGTAACCAAAAACGGTTAGCCCAAATAGTTCTTTAAAGCCCTTTTTAAGCATAAATTCGTTTAATCCCGCCTCGCGGGCAATGCCATTTAGCGTCAAAGGATCGAACATCCGTTGCTGGATGTACTGCCGTGCAGCATGAAGTTTATCGACATTATGCCGTTCTATTTTAACAGGTTTTGCACCGTTTAATGCCTCTGCCTGTTCGGCCTGAAGTAAAAAAAGTTCAGTGATCTTCGATTCAAAAAACAGCTGCTTCATGTTACCGGTATACACGCAATGATGCATGTCGTTAATGATGGATTGCTGTTTAGGGGTAATTGGGAGCGCATGTTCAGAAATGTCAGCCATCTGTCCCGCATTCACCTTGTCCCAGAAACGTTTCAGGCATTCCAGGTCGGTAGCGTATAAGCGGCTGAAAAAGGATTCGTAAAGGGATATGCCAAAATTGCGTACTTCAGGGCTGCTTAAAGCATAATAACCATCAAAGCCAGGTAGAAAGGTAGTGGCATGCTGGTTGTCTTTAAGTACGTACTTTTCTTTGCTGTTTGCTTCCCAGGCAGAACTGGTGCCATGTATAGAAAAATACATGTTCAGGGTAGGGGTTTCGTTTTGCTCGCGAACAGTTAATTCCTGTTCCAGTTTGCTGCTTCCGGAGAAAATGTCTGCGCCATTAATTTTGACTTCGCTGAAGTTTATGTAACCGGTGTTACCCAAATAGTCAGCACATTCTGTTCGGTCAACTTCCGACATTTCGGTACATAAAATCAAATTCAATTCATTGTCGATCATAGGTTTATGTTGTAATGATATTGATAGCTTTGAATTAACGAATCTAGTGAAAAATTTAAATTTAAACGAAAGAGTCAGGAAATAAATCCTTTTAACAAGGTTATTACTCCTTATGGCAGGGGTAGACAAAATTAGTTTTTATTCAACTTTGATATTGCGAGAAAGACTATTTTGAATCATGTAATCTGATGAAGATGAAACAGGAATACATAGCAATAAAAGGTGCCCGTGAAAATAACCTGAAAAACATTTCGCTGTTTATACCAAAGCGCAGGATCACCGTTTTTACCGGCGTTTCTGGCTCCGGTAAATCGTCTATTGTATTTGAAACCATTGGTGCCGAAGCCCAGCGACAGCTGAGCGAAACGTTCTCGACTTTTGCGCGGAACAGGCTGCCCAGGTTTAGCCAGCCCGATGCAGACGCTATAGAAAACCTTTCTACCGCCATTGTTATTGATCAGAAACGCCTTGGGGGCAACTCGCGTTCAACAGTGGGTACCATAACCGATATTTACGCGATCCTGCGCTTGCTCTTTTCGCGACTGGGCAAACCTTTTGCAGGATATTCTAATGCTTTTTCTTTTAATGACCCAACGGGAATGTGCCCGGAATGTAATGGGCTAGGGGAAACGGTAAAACTGAACCTGGATAAATTTCTGGACCGTTCCAAATCTTTAAATGAAGGGGCTATTTTGTTTCCGATGTTTGCCGTTGGCAGCTGGTATTTTAATTCCTATGCCTATTCGGGCCTGTTCGATAACGATAAAAAACTGGGCGATTACACAGAACAGGAATGGCATACCCTGCTATATGGTAAGCCTAAAAAAGTTACGGCCAGAAAGGACAATGTTCCGCTGAATGTGAATTTTGAAGGTTTAGTCGACAAGTTTAACCGGATGTACATTAAAAGGGATACCAGTATCCTTTCCGAATCGACCCGCGGAACACTGGAGCGTTTCATGTCGTTTTCTGCATGTCCTTTATGCAAAGGTGCCCGTTTAAACCAGGCTGCATTGAACAGCAGGATAAACGGTTATAACATTGCGGAGCTAACCAGCATGCAGATTGATGAACTGATCGGTGTTATTGCAGAAATAAACGATCCGGTTGCCGGGTCCGTGACCTCAGAATTGATGATGCGTTTGCAGCACCTGATGGATATCGGCCTGGAATACCTGAGCCTTGACAGGGGTACGGACACACTTTCAGGCGGAGAATCGCAGCGCATCAAAATGGTTCGGCACCTGGGCAGCAGCCTTACCGATATGATCTATATTTTTGATGAACCGAGCATTGGTTTACATCCACGCGATGTGCACCGTTTGAACGAACTGCTGCAGCAATTGCGGGACAAGGGGAATACCATCCTGGTGGTAGAGCACGACCCGGAAGTGATCATGATTGCAGATCATGTGGTAGATGTTGGCCCTTATGCCGGTGTATTGGGTGGTAATATTGTTTATGAAGGTACAGCAGAAGGGCTGAGGAAAGCGGATACCCTGACTGGTAGGTACCTGAACAGGAAATTACCCCTGAAATCGCAATACAGAACATCAAAGGGATACCTTGCAATAGAGAATGCCGGTCTCCATAACCTTAAGAACATTACGGTTGTTATTCCTGTAGGAGTGCTTACGGTCGTAACGGGAGTGGCCGGTGCAGGAAAGAGCACGCTGATCAATGATGTTTTTGTAAAACAACATCCGGAGGCCGTGCTTATTGACCAGTCGGCCGTAAGCACTTCCATACGTTCCAGTCCAGCTACTTACACGGGTATAATGGACGACATCCGCAGACTGTTTGCCCAGGCAAATGATGTGAGTGCCTCCCTGTTTAGTTTCAATTCCAAAGGCGCCTGCTCAAATTGCCAGGGTCTGGGTTTTATCTATACCGACCTGGCCTTTCTGGAGCCTGTTAAAAACCCTTGCGAGATATGTGGCAGTAAAAGGTTTAAGGAAGAAGTATTGGAGTACAAACTAAAGGGAAAATCTATCAGTGATGTTCTGGAGATGACTGTACAGGAGGCGGTGGAGTTTTTTGATAAAAAGGACCTTAAAAAGCGCCTGCAGGCCATACATGATGTGGGGCTGGACTACCTTACACTTGGACAGCCTTTAAGTACCCTTTCTGGTGGTGAATGCCAACGCATTAAACTGGCCGGTAATCTCCACAAAAAAGGCAGCATCTATGTGCTGGACGAACCAACAACGGGCTTGCACATGTCGGACGTAGGGCATCTGCTGGAAATTATGGACAGCCTGGTGGATAATGGCAATTCAGTTATCGTAATTGAACATAACCTGGATGTGATCAAAAATGCAGACTGGGTAATTGACCTTGGCCCGGAAGGCGGAAAGAATGGAGGTGAAATCGTATTTACCGGTACACCTGCTGATCTTCTAAATGAACCGGGTTCCTTAACCGGACAATATTTAAAAAAAAGCAATGAATACATATATGAAACCTAAAATTTATCTCATAATGGTGCTGCTTGCATCGTTTCATGTTGTGGTGAAAGGGCAGGAAACCGGGTCCTTAAACTATAAACTGAGCCTGAAAGCTGCAATTGACTATGCCCTGACCCACCAAACGGATGTATTAAATGCGGTAGTGGACGAAGAAATGGCCAGAAATAAAGTTAAAGAAACAGTAGGTATCGGTTTACCGCAGGTTTCTGCCAGCTATAATTTTCAGGATTTCTTAAAGCTGCCTACCACCTTATTGCCCGGAGAATTTTCCAATCCACCTTCAGACACGCCAATTCCGGTTAAATTTGGGACTAAATTTAACTCCACAGCCGGAATAGAGCTGAGCCAGCTCATTTTTGATGGCAGTTACATTGTGGGTTTGCAGGCTTCCAAAACCTATAAAGAATTATCGGTTAGGAACAGCAGACGTACCAGGATTGAAACAGCAACGGCAGTAACCAAAGCTTATTATTCGGTATTGGTGATCGCTGAGCAACTTGACCTGATTGATGCCAATCTTACACAGCTTTCCAAATCTTTAAATGATACAGAAGCCTTGTTTAAAAATGGCTTTGCAGAAAAAATTGATGTAGACAGGCTGCAGGTTTTAAAGAACAATCTGGAAACTGAAAGAGAGAATGTGACCCGACTGCTGGAACTGAACATCAATATGCTGAAATTCCAGATGGGCATGCCTATACAGGCTGAACTGACGCTTACCGATCAGATCAAAGACATCAGGGCAGAGCAGGTTGCCCTTGCAGTGGCAGATACAACCGCTTACAAGGGAAGGATCGAATACGCTTTGCTGGAAACACAGCAGAAGCTGAACGAATTGGATTTTAAAAGGCAGAAAAGTACTTTCCTGCCTACACTGAGAGGTTTCGCCAGTGCCTCAAAGAATTTTCAGTCGGACGAATTTTCCAGGCACTTTGACAACCGCTTTCCAACATCTGTTATTGGCTTTACACTTTCCTGGAACCTGATCAATGGCGGACAGCGCATTTATCAGATGCGAAATGCAAAACTGACCATTAAAAAAACTGAAAATGACATGCTGAATTTGAAGAATGGAATAGCGCAGGAAGTTTCTGCCAATCAGAAACTGTACCTGAACAGCAAGCGGTCAGTAGAGAACCAGGAGCGGAACCTGGCCCTGGCGAAGGAGATCCTAAGGGTTACGCGAATCAAATATGAACAGGGCGTAGGCTCAAGTTTAGAAGTGACTACTGCAGAGACCTCATTAAAAGAAGCGCAGAACAATTACATTAAAGCTTTGTACGATTTGCTGATCACTAAGGTAGATCTGGATAAAGCAGCAGGAAGAATTAATTATTAACCTCAAGAAACACTATAAAATGAAAACATCAATATATACCCTTGCATTTGCCCTTGTATTGGCTTCCTGCTCATCAGAAAAGCCAAAAGATAAAAAAACGGAGCTGGAACAGCTGAAAAAGCAACGTACGGAATTAAACGGTAAAATAGAAAAACTGGAAGCTGAACTGGGTCAGAATAAGACGGTGGCTGAGGTTAAAGATGTGACTGCAACCGAACTTTCAGAGATCCATTTCAGAAGTTATGTCGAAGTACAGGGAAAGGTAGATGCAGAGGACAATGTGGAAATCATGCCAGAATCACCAGGGACCGTAACTCAGATCTATATAAAAGTTGGCCAGAATGTGAGCAAGGGACAGGTACTGGCCCAGCTTGACGATAAAGTGCTTAAGCAGAGTGTAGCGCAGATGCAGACCCAGCTTGATCTGGCAACAACGGTATTTAACCGCCAGAAAAACCTTTGGGACCAGAAGATCGGGACCGAAGTACAGTACCTGACAGCCAAAAGCCAGAAAGAGGGCCTGGAAAGACAACTGGCCGGTATAAAATCGCAGGCAGCAATGAATAAAATTAAAAGTCCTGTTTCGGGTACGGTGGATGCAATGGAGCTTAAACTTGGACAATCTGTAGCACCGGGAAATCCTACTGGTATCCGGATAGTGAACGCCAGCAGGCTTAAAGTGAAGGCCCTGGTTTCTGAGAATTACGGTGGAAAGGTGAGTCAGGGTGATGAAGTTCAGGTATCGCTGCCTGATGTTCCGGACAACCTGCAGGCGCATATTTCTTTTGCTGCAAAAGTAATAGATCCGGTTTCCAGGGGCTTTAATGTGGAAGTGAAACTGCCTTCCAGTAAAAGGTACCGCCCAAACATGGTAGCGATCCTGAAGATTATAGACTATAAAAATGATCAGGCCCTGGTGGTTCCCATCAATGCCATACAAAAGTCTGAAACCAGTGAATATGTATTTACCGCAGTAAATGGGAAAGCTAAAAAGGTAGACATCAAAACCGGTAAGGTTTCGGACGGCAAAGCCGAGATATTATCGGGATTGAAAGCCGGCGACAAGGTGGTGACCACAGGATTTCAGGACCTGAACGACGGAGATAGCGTAAAATTATAGACAGCTTTATTCATCAAAAAATGAAGGATATAAATAAAGAGTTTAAGCCCTCCAGCTGGGCGATTGACAACAGAACGGCGATTTACGTGTTCACTTGTCTGCTAATGATAGCAGGATATTTTTCTTATCAGAAGCTGCCAAAAGAAAATTTTCCAGAAGTAGTTATTCCGAAGATATTTGTGCAGACGGTATATCCGGGCACTTCTCCTTCCAATATGGAAAACCTGGTGACCAAGCAACTCGAAAAGGAAATCAGGGGGACCTTGGGACTAAAAAAAATCACTTCCAGTTCTTTTCAGGATTTTTCTTTCATTACTGCTGAATTTAACACGGATGTAGATATCAAGGATGCAAAACAGCGGATCAAAGATGCGGTAGATAAAGCGAAAACAGACCTGCCTTCAGATTTACCTGATGATCCGGTAATCATGGATATCAACCTTTCAGATCTGCCTATTATGTATATTAACATTTCGGGTGATTATGATTTAAAAAAGCTTAAAGAATATGCTGATGATATAGAAGATAGGGTAGAGGGGTTGAAGGAGATTGCAGGGGTAGACATTGTAGGCGCGCTGGAACCTGAAGTACAGATCAATGTAGATTTGCAAAAGATGGATGCTGCCCAGATATCTTTTACAGATATAGAGAATGCCGTTAAATATGAGAATTTAACCATCTCCGGCGGTTCGGTTAAAATGGATGGTATGCTGCGGACGCTCAATATCAAGAAGGAATTCGAAAATGCCGAAGAAATAGGCAACATGATTGTTAAAACCCCAACTGGTGGTTCAGTTTATCTGAAAGATATCGCGGAAGTAATAGATTCTTTTAAAGAACAAAAAAGCTATGCCCGTTTGTATGGCAAAAATGTAATTACATTGAACGTAAGGAAACGCAGTGGTGAAAACCTGATCGAAGCTTCTGATAAGATCAATGCGATGTTAAAAGATATGAAAGGAAAAGTGATCCCTGAAAAACTCAATATTACCATCACCGGTGACCAGAGCGATCAGACAAGGATTACGCTGCATGATCTGATCAATACCATCGTCATCGGTTTTATTCTGGTTACGCTGATACTGATGTTCTTTATGGGGGTAACCAACGCTCTGTTCGTGGCGCTTTCTGTCCCTTTGTCTATGTTCATTGCTTTCCTTTCTATGCCGGTTCTGGGGGGAATATTTGATTTTAACTTTACTATGAATATGATGGTACTGTTCTCTTTTCTGTTGGGTTTGGGGATAGTAGTGGATGATGCGATTGTAGTAGTCGAAAATACCCACCGTATTTTTGACAATGGAAAAGTGCCCATTGTACAGGCTGCTAAAACTGCCACCGGAGAGGTGTTTCTACCGGTTTTGTCGGGAACTTTAACTACACTGGCGCCCTTCTTTCCTTTGTTGTTCTGGCCGGGCATTATTGGGAAGTTTATGTATTTTTTACCGGTAACACTAATCGTAACCTTATCCGCATCACTTATTGTCGCTTATATTATCAACCCGGTTTTTGCAGTTGATTTTATGAAACCGCATGATGATCATAAGGATCAAAAACCAACCTTTAACAAAGCAGTCAAACGTACTATGCTGATCTTTACAGGAGTTGCCTTACTGGGCTACCTTATCAATTTTGGTCTGGGAAATTTTGTGGTGTTGATGGCATTGCTGTATCTTTTGAATCACTTCTTCCTGTCAAGGGCGATCAAGCAATTTCAGACTGTAGTCTGGCCAAAGGTGATTAATACTTATCACAATCTGATTATCTGGGCATTGAAAAGACCACGTACCATGATATGGAGTACAGTTGGGTTATTCTTCTTTACCATCTTCCTTGTTGGCATTGTGCCACCCCGGGTAGTGTTTTTCCCTACAGCCGATCCGAATTTCGTGTATGTATACGTAGAGCTACCTGTGGGCACAGATCAGGCTTATACCAGTAAGATTATTGAAAAAGTGGAGGAGCGGGTTACCAAGGTAGTTGGCCGTAACAATCCTGATGTTTCCTCTATCATTTCCAATGTGACGGTAGGAGTAACTGATCCGCAAGGCGAGGATCAGGGAGAATACAGCAATAAAGGTAAGGTTACAGTTGCATTTGTTCCTTTTGGTAAACGAACAGGCGAGCGTACTGCAACCTATCTTGATAAGGTCAGGGAGGCCGTTAAAGGAATTCCTGGAGCGGAAATCAGTGTAGCGCAAGAGCAGGGCGGCCCACCAACTGCGAAACCAATTAGTATTGAAATTACCGGCGACAACCTGGATTCCCTGGCCAATACATCGATACGATTGAAGAAATTTCTGGATGGCAGGCAGATTGCAGGAGTTGAAGAACTTAAAACCGATTTCCAGAATAATAAGCCGGAAATTATTTTTGACGTAAATAGAGAAAGGGCAAACAGAGAGGGAGTATCTACAGGTCAAATTGGTTTAGCACTTCGGACTGCGCTTTTTGGGAAAGAGGCCTCAAAGTATAGGGACGAGAATGATGATTATGAAATCAATGTGCGTGCGATGGAGGCTCAGCGCAATAACCTGGAAGCATTGAGGAACATGAAAATGACCTATCGCGATATGGCCATGAACGGGATCATCAGGCAGGTGCCAATCTCTTCCTTTGCGGACATCAATTATGTAAATACCTATGGTGGCATTAAGCGCAAACAGCAGAAAAGGATCATCATTTTGTCTTCAAACGTTCTGTCTGAGTACAATGCCAATGAGGTAGTCGCTAATATTCAAACGGAAATTAATGAGTTCAAAGCACCTGATGGTGTGGAGATTAAAATGGCAGGAGAACAGGAAGAACAAATGGAGACGGCTGCGTTTCTGGGCACTGCATTGATAAGTGCACTGTTTATCATCCTCATTATCCTGGTATTGCAATTTAACTCCATCAGCAAGCCTGTGGTGATCTTAAGCGAAATCCTGTTTAGTGTAATCGGTGTATTGCTTGGGGTTACCATTTTTAGAATGGAGCTTTCGATCGTGATGACCGGATTGGGAATTGTTGCGCTTGCCGGTATTGTGGTTAGAAATGGTATCCTGCTGGTTGAGTTTGCCGATCTGATGGTGAGCCAGGGTATGGAAGTAAAAGAAGCCGTAATTGAGGCGGGGCGTACCCGGATGACACCTGTACTGCTTACTGCTACTGCAACTATGCTGGGACTGATCCCGCTTGCCGTAGGTTTGAACATAGATTTTGTGACCATGTTTACGGAGCTACACCCACACATTTATTTTGGAGGCGATAACGTAGCATTCTGGGGACCTTTGTCCTGGACCATCATCTTCGGCTTAAGTTTTGCCACTTTCCTCACTTTGGTACTTGTGCCATGCATGTACCTGGTAGCAGACAGGAATTCAAAGAAAGTAAAATCATGGTTTAAAAAATAACCGTTCTCTTCGAAGGCTGGAACAAATTGCGCTGAAGAAGCGCAAATTATTCCTATGCCTTCTCTGAGAAGGTAATTTTTTTGTGAAGCATGGTAGAAAGGCAGGGTGTGTGCCTCGATGCCATGCTTTTTTTCTTACACAACCTGCCTGACACAAAAATTACCTTCTCAGAGAAGACTTAGGCACTTTTAGGCTTCCCCCTTTGGGGAGCCTAAAAGATGCCCGGCTTAGAAGAGAACGGTTATTTTTGATTTTAACATATTTTAACATTAATTACCCCCATAGGTATTGTGAAAAAAATAAGGTTTGTCTAATTTTCGCTGCGAATAAAAAAATGGGTATAAATGGAAGAAGTAACTAATATGACTACACCTTCATCGTACGGAACTGATATCCGTGCTTTGAATGAAATGATACAGAAGGAAAGTGCCTTTATCGATCTCCTGTTTATGGAAATGGATAAGGTTATTGTGGGGCAGCGGTATATGGTGGAACGTTTAATGATCGGTTTGCTTGCCGATGGGCATATCCTGCTGGAAGGGGTGCCCGGACTAGCGAAGACGCTTGCGATCAATACTTTATCCAAATCTATAGATGCAGGCTTCAGCAGGATCCAGTTTACGCCAGACCTGTTGCCGGCCGATTTGCTGGGTACCATGATCTATAACCAGAAAAAAGAAGAATTTATCGTTAGAAAAGGCCCTCTGTTTTCCAATTTTATTCTTGCCGATGAAATTAACAGGGCCCCTGCAAAAGTGCAGAGTGCCTTACTGGAGGCTATGCAGGAACGGCAGGTCACCATTGGCGACAATACTTTTGAACTCCCTAAACCTTTCCTGGTGCTGGCTACCCAGAACCCGATTGAACAGGAAGGGACTTATCCGCTTCCAGAGGCACAGGTAGACCGCTTTATGCTTAAGGTTGTGATTGGCTATCCGAGTAAGGAAGATGAAAAAAGGATCATGAGGGCAAATATTGCGCCACAAGGGATGCCTAAGCCGAATGCGATTCTTCATCCGGATGATATTTTAAAAGCCAGAAAGATCGTGAAAGAGGTGTATATGGACGAGAAAATTGAACAATACATCATCGATATTGTCTTTGCCACACGTTTCCCTGAGCAGTATAAGCTGGCCGACTACAAAAACCTGATCAGCTTTGGTGCATCGCCAAGGGCAAGTATTAACCTTGCACTGGCTTCCAAAGCCTATGCATTTATCAAAAGAAGAGGTTACGTGATCCCTGAGGATGTGAGGGCAGTATGTCATGATGTGCTTAGACACCGTATCGGCCTGACTTATGAGGCGGAAGCTGAGGACATCAATACCGAAACCATCATTACCGGGATTCTGAATGCAGTAGAAGTTCCTTAATTATGGATACCAAAGATCTTTTAAAGAAAGTAAGAAAAATAGAGATCAAAACCCGGGGATTAAGCAACCAGATCTTTTCAGGGGAATACCAATCGGCTTTTAAAGGACGTGGTATGGCTTTTAGTGAGGTTAGAGAATATCAGGTGGGCGATGAGATCCGCACGATAGATTGGAACGTGACTGCGCGTTTTAACCACCCCTATGTAAAGGTTTTTGATGAGGAACGGGAAATGACCGTGATGCTGCTGGTTGATGTTAGCGGATCAAAAAACTTTGGTACCCAGGTTCAGCTGAAGCAGGAACTCGCTACTGAATTGTGTGCTGTGCTTTCCTTTTCGGCCATACAGAACAACGATAAGGTGGGCGTTTTGTTCTTTAGCGATAAAGTTGAGAAATTTATTCCACCGAAAAAGGGCAGAAGCCATATCCTTATGATCATTAGGGAATTGATTGATTTTAAGCCCCAAAATAAAGGCACCGATGTGGCCGAGGGGCTGCGGTATTTTACCAGTGCCATTAAAAAAAGATGTACAGCCTTTTTGATCTCTGATTTTATGAGCAGGCCCTTTGAGAATGAACTTAAAATTGCGAACCGGAAACACGACCTGGTGGCATTGAGGTTATACGACATTCATGAGGAGGAATTTCCTGATCTGGGCCTGATCCCGGTTAAGGACGAAGAAACAGGACAGGTTGAATGGATAAACACGGGCGATAAAAAAGTACGTCTTGCTTTTAAAACCGCTGCTCTGGAAAGGAATGGCCGGCTCGAGGACCTATTTCGAAAGTCGGGCGTGGACTTTACAAAGATTGGCACGCATGAATCCTATATTAAGCCCCTGATGACATTGTTTAAGAAAAGAGAAGCGAGAAGGTAAGGATATGAAGCCATATTTTAGTTTTAGGATTTGTTTGTTGCTGCTTCTGGCAGGTTTTATCCTTAAGGGAAATGCGCAGGATATTAAAGTGACAGCCAGACTGGACCATACGGTGATCGCCATGGGTGATCAGACCAGGCTGAAACTGAGCGTTCAGCTACCGCAAAAGGCATATGTGGATTTTCCTGCGCTGAGCGATACCGTTTCTTCGAAGGTACAGATCGTTTCGCTGGACAAGACAGATACGCTGACAGATAAAGGCAATCCGGCCCTGAGAACAATTACCCGGCAATATACCATTACCTCTTTTGAACCGGGCTTACACATGGTACCGGCTTTTGTATTTCGCAGCGCCGCAGGCGAACTGAGTACGCAAGCCCTTCCCCTGGAGGTAAAGGAAGTAAAAGTAGATACCACCAAAGCGATCTATGACATTAAAGAACCGCTTGCCATTTCCTATTCTTTTATGGATTGGTTAAGGGACAATTGGAAATGGGTGCTGGGTGTCTTATTGGGTATATTGTTGATTGCGGGTTTATTGTATCATTTCATCAAGAAACGTAAAAACAGACCGGTTCCGGTCGCAGTTCCTGTACCTGCCTTACCGTTGGATAAGCTTGTGCTGGATAAACTCAATAGGCTAAAAAACAAGAAGCTTTGGGAGCAGGGGCAGGTTAAGGCCTACCACAGCGAACTAACAGATATTATAAGGGATTACCTGGAAAAACGTTACGGCATCAAAGCATTGGAGCAAACCTCTGAAGAGATCTTTTCGGGATTAAGGCATTTGACCATAGCCGAGCAGGACAGGAACAGGTTGCGGCAAATGCTGTTGCTGGCCGATCTGGTGAAATTTGCAAAAGAAAACCCCTTGCCTTCCGATAATGAACAAAGCATGGAAAATGCCATGAATTTTGTGAAGAACACAAAGGCACAGGTTTCATTGACTGACGATAAAAAGGAGGAGAAAGAAAATGGGGCTGTTTAAGGGGATTGAATTCGCCAATAAGGGTTTTTTCTGGCTTCTGTTGCTGGTACCATTGATGCTGGGCTGGTACATCTGGAGAAATAGAAAGCTGCAGGGCACATTGAGCATTTCGGTCGTAAAAGCTTTTGCACTCCCGAAAAAAAACAACTACGGTCTTTGGAGGCACTATGGTATTGTGTTGCGTTTGCTGGCATTGGTTACGCTGATTGTGGCACTAGCCAGACCGCAGTCGGCCTTTAGCTGGCAAAATTCTACTACAGAAGGAATTGACATTGTAATTGCTACCGATATTTCGGGCAGCATGCTTGCAGAAGACCTTAAGCCCAACAGGCTGGAGGCCGGAAAGAACATTGCCATAGATTTCATTAAAAACCGCCCGGAAGATAGGATCGGCCTGGTTATTTTTAGCGGCGAGAGTTTTACGCAATGTCCGCTTACTATCGACCACGATGTGCTGATCAATTTGTTTGGTGACATCAGCAACGGAATGGTTGAAGACGGAACGGCAATAGGAATGGGACTGGCCACTGCTGTTAACCGGCTTAAGGAAAGTGATGCAAAAAGCAAGGTTGTGATCCTGCTTACCGACGGATCAAATACCACTGGGTCTATCCCCCCGTTAACAGCGGCCGAGATTGCCAAACAGATGAAGGTAAGGGTATATACCATTGGAGTAGGAACGAAAGGCTATGCGCCATACCCGGTAAAAACACCCTTTGGCGTACAGTACCAACAGGTGCCGGTAACCATTGACGAGGGGGTGCTTTCTAAGATTGCTACAGTAACGGGTGGTAAATATTTTCGTGCTACCAATAATGAGAAGCTGAAGCAGATTTACCAGCAGATTGACAAACTGGAAAGGGCGAAAATTGCGGTTACGCAGTACCATAAAAAGACAGAACGCTTTCTGCCTTTTGCACTCATTGCTGTCCTGCTCCTGCTGATAGAGTTTTTATTGAGAAATACAGTTTTTAAAGGGGCCTTAACTTAAACAGATGTTACGTTTTGAACATATAGAATTTTTATGGGCACTGGCGGCTATTCCTTTGCTGGTATTGCTTTTCTGGATGGTACGCCGCTGGAAAAAGAAAGCACTGGCCAATCTGGGCGATCATCATACCGTCAAAAAAATGATGCCGGAGGTGTCCTTTAGTCGCCCGGTTTTGAAGTTTGTATTCTTTTTACTGGCTTATGCCTCGCTGATACTGGGTATTGCCAATCCGCAGATCGGAACTAAAATTGAAGAAGCCAAGCGCAGTGGCTCTGACCTGATGATATTGCTTGATGTTTCCAACAGTATGCTGGCTGGTGACCTCGCCCCGAACCGTCTTGAAAATGCAAAGCGTGCAATTTCACAATTGATAGACAACCTGCACAACGACCGTATCGGCATTATCATCTTTGCTGGTGAAGCCTATGTACAGCTGCCCATCACTACGGACCATTCTGCAGCCAAGCTTTTTTTGAACAACATTACTACAGATATTGTGCCTACCCAGGGAACAGCAATAGGAGCTGCAATTGACATGGGGATGAAGTCCTTTAATTTTGTGAACGGCACAAGCAAGGCCATGATCCTAATGACAGATGGCGAGAATCATGAAGATGATGCTGTGGCTGCTGCTAAAACTGCGCGTTCTAAAGATGTAGCCATTCATGTGGTTGGCCTGGGATCGCCGGAAGGCGGGCCGGTGCCTATTTATAAAAATGGCAGGCCTGTAGGTTTTCATACTGATGAAAAGGGTAAAACGGTAATGAGCAAGCTGAACGAACAGATGTGCAAAGAGATTTCGGAGGCTGGAAACGGGGTATATGTACGGGCAAGCAATGCCAACAGCGGCTTGGGTATCGTGATGGACCAGGTCAATAAAATGCAGAAGAAAACTTACGACAGTAAGGATTTCAAAAGTTATGAAGACCGTTTCCAGTTTTTCCTGGGGCTGTCGTTGCTGTTCTTATTGCTGGAGTTCTTTATTTCCAACAGGAAGAACCTAAAATTAAGTGAGTTGAACTTGTTTGAAGTGAGGTAAAGATGAAACAACTGATCATTATGCTTTCCATCGTATTGCAGGCTGCCGTCGTTTTTGGGCAGAAGGAAAAGAAATATATCCATAAAGGGAATGAACTGTATAAACAGGGGAAGTATGCGGAAGCAGAGGCAAGCTACAGGACTTCCGTAGAAAAAGCGAAAGCATCTGTGGCAGGTAATTTTAACCTGGGTGATGCTTTATACAAGCAAAAGAAGTATGACAATGCAGCACAAAAATTTACAGATATTGCAGCGTCTGCTTCAAATAAAAATGTAAAAGCCCAGGCTTATCACAATTTAGGAAACTCTTTATTGGAAGCAAAAAAGCTGGAGGAAAGCATTGAAGCCTATAAGAAATCACTGCTAAATAACCCTAAGGACGACCAGACCCGCTACAACCTGGCCTATGCGCAGGAAAAGCTGAAACAGCAGCAACAGCAGAATAAGGACGATAAGAACAAAGATAAAAACAAAAAGGATCAGAAAAATAAAGATCAGAACAAGGATCAGCAGGATAAGGATAAAAACAAAAAAGACCAGCAGAACAAAGATCAGAAAGATAAAGACAAACAGGATCAGGATAAGCAGGATAAGAAAGACCAGCAACAGGGGCAGCAGCCACAGCCAAACCAATTGTCTAAAGAAGATGCAGAACGGATGCTGGAAGCTTTGAAAAACGAAGAGAAGAACACACAGGACAAGCTGAAAAATAAAAAAGCCAAAGGAGTGAAGGGGCGTATCGTTAAAGATTGGTAATGGCATTTAAAATGAAGATGAAACACTATATATTGTCGATTTTGCTGCTGCTAACCAGCGCAGTGTTTGCTGCCGGAACAAAACGCATTCAGGACATAAAGGTAACGGCCTCGTTGAGCAGAAGCCAGGTAGCTACCGGAGAACCTTTTGAGCTTATCTTTTCCATCAGCGGAAACGGGAATATCGAGGCTTTCAATCCTCCTGCTTTCAATGGTTTCCAGGTGTTGGGCGGGCCCAACCAATCGTCGAGTTTTACTTCTATAAACGGAAGGACAACGTCCAGCATGTCCTTAAGCTATGACCTGATGGCGGTAAGGGAGGGAGAATTTATCATAGGAGGAGCTTCACTGGTCATCAATGGCAAAACCTATAAAACCAATGCAGTTAAACTAAAGGTCATAAAAGGCAGTGCAGCTCCCCAGAGCACACAGGGCAATGTTGGTGGCAGCCGGCAGCAGGGCCAGCGGGTGGAAGGGGAATCTTCGAATATCTCCAGGCGCTTATTCATCCGGGCAGTGGCCAGTAAAAACAATGTATTTCAGGGGGAGGGCCTTTCGGTAACCTATAAGTTGTATACCAATATAGAGCTGCTGGACAATGCGCTTGACAAGCTGCCTGATTTCAACGGATTCTGGAGCCAGGAAATCAAGAACAACGACCCAAATGTTCGCTGGGAGACAGAGACCTATCAGGGGAGCAGGTATAATGTGGCTGTACTGAAAGAAATAATCCTGTTCCCTGAACGTTCCGGAAAGCTGAGCCTGGATCCTCTGGCCATGACCTTTCTGGTGCGGCAGCCTGTTGCCTCGGGCAATTCAAGTGACCCCTTTGATATGTTCTTTGGTTCTTATAAGGATGTTAAATATAAAATCAAGAGCTCGCCCATCAGCATCAATGTAAAGCCATTGCCTGAAGCTGGCAAACCTGCAGGTTTTGAAGGGGCCGTAGGGAGTTTCTCTATAGCCGCCATTGTAGATAAACAGGCATTAAAGGCAAATGAGGCTGTTAATTACACTTTAAAGATCAGCGGCTCGGGTAATTTAAAGCTGCTGAAGGCACCCGCGGTTAATTTTCCTGCCGATCTGGAAAAATACGACCCTAAGCTCACAGATCACCTTACAGAAAGCCTGAGCGGTGTGTCAGGAAGCAGGGAATACAGTTATCTGCTTATTCCGCGGCATGAAGGGAATTATACCATTGAACCTTACCAGTTCTCCTATTTCAATCCGGCAACGCAAAGGTATGTTACACTTTCTACCGGATCATTTGATTTAAAGGTGGCCAAGGGTGCACCTGGTTCTAACGTTACAGCTTATTCTTCTGCCAGCCAGCAAGACATTAAATTGCTGGCTAAAGACATCAGCTATATCAAAACAAATACTGGCGGATTGTATAAGAAAGGCAGTTCATTCTACGGGTCGCTAACCCATTACCTGTTATTGTGTGTATGGCCTTTGTTGTTTGTTGCCGCATTTGTCTATCGCAAACGGTATAGGGAAAATAACCGCGATCAGGTGAGCTTGAAAGGGAGAAATGCGAATAAAGTGGCTGCCAGACATCTGACAAACGCAAAAAAGCAATTGCAGGCTGGTGATAAAAAGTTGTTTTACCAGGACATTTACAAAGGTTTGTATCAATATCTTAGCGATAAATTCAATATTGCTGCTGCCGAGCTGAATAAGGAACATATTCGTACACAGCTTAGGGAAAGAGGCATGGGGGAGCCTTTGATCAAACAGCTGGAAGAAACGCTTGACCTTTGCGAGATGGCCAGGTATGCCCCGGTCACCGGTATATCTGAGCAGGAGGTATTTGATAAAGCAAAAAACACCATTAATGAGATTGAGACCAATGCGTAGACAACTAAAAAATGCATTTTATGGCTGGCTTTTGTTTCTGGCCATGCCCCTGCTTTCCCTGGCAAATGAACAACCGGAGGCTTTGCTGAAAAAGGGAAATGCTGCTTATGCCAGGGAACAGTATAAAGAAGCACTTACCGCATACGAGCAGGTACTGGATGCAGGGTACGAATCTGCTGCCCTGTATTTCAATATGGGCAATGCCAATTATAAGTTAAATGAAATGCCTTCGGCAATCTTAAACTACGAAAAGGCACTTAAATTGACGCCTGGCGACGGGGACCTGAGACTGAACCTGAAACTGGCAAATACTAAAATAACGGACCGGATAGAACAGGTTCCGGAGTTTTTCCTGAACAGCTGGTGGAGAGGATTTATCTTCTTTTTTTCCGCCAATGCCTTATCGGTATTCAACATCCTTTGTTTTTTTCTGGGTTTTGCCCTGCTTATCGCTTACCTGTTCCTGATTGATGTATTCCGTAAAAAGGCTGCTTTTTATGCAGGTATAGTGCTTTTGTCACTCGGACTGCTCAGTTTTGTAATGGCCAGCGTACAGTCGGCCTATATGGGCAAGCGGCAGGCCATTGTTTTTAGCGGGGCAACAGATGTTAAAAGCGGGCCGGATACCAAACAAAAGACTTTGTTTGTGATTCATGCCGGAACCAAGGTAGATATCAGAGAAAGCAGCAACGACTGGATTAATGTTGAACTGCCGGACGGCAACTCCGGCTGGATCCCATCGGCCGATGTTAAGGAAATATAATATCTTTGCAGCGACGTTCTGCATTAACTTATTATCAGATTGAAAAAAGCATTAAAAATTACGGGAATAAGCTTTGGCGTTTTATTGCTGATGTTATTCACGGCCCCATATTTATTTAAGGAAACCATTTCAAGGGAAGTCCAGCAATCCATCAATAAAAGTATTCGGGGTGAAATTAAGTTCAGTGGTGTGGGGCTGTCTTTTTTCAGTCATTTCCCATCGCTTACACTTAACCTGAGTGATTTTTTGCTGAAAGGCGCTGCGCCGTTTGAAAGAGATACCCTGTTGTATAGTAAATCGCTTGCATTCAGGGTAAACCTGGCCAGTATTTTCTCCGATAAAATAAAAATAGACCAGGTATACCTGGATGAGTCGGTGATCAATATTGAGGTTGATAAAAAAGGGAATGCCAATTATGATGTTTATGAAAGTAAAGAGAAAGCTACCACCCAAGCCGATACTGCTGCTACTGCCATAAAGATAGAAGGTATTTTTATCAATAAAAGCAAGCTGATTTATAACGACCATTCCGTTCCGATGCTGATCAGTGCCAGGGACTTGAACTATTCGGGCAAGGGAGATCTGAGCAAGGCCATATTCGACCTGAGCAGTAGAGCGGAGATTGGCTCACTGGATGTTTATTATAACAATGAGCCCTATCTGTTAAATAAAAAGATCAATGCCAGGCTGGTTACCAAGATCAATACCAACTCGCTGGACCTGATGTTTGATGAAAATGACCTGAAGATCAATTCTCTGCCCATTCATTTTGTGGGCAGATTTTCCTTTATAGAAGGAGGGTACGACATCAAGTTCAGAACAAAGGCGAAGGAAACCGATCTGCACAATATATTTACGGCGCTACCCCCTGCAATTGCAGAGCGGATGGAAAAGACAAACATCAAGGGCTATGCAGAGATCAAGGCCTCTTTAATCGGGAAATACCTTGCGGGGCAGCACATTATGCCAACGCTGTCTTTTAACTTAAAGATAAGGGAGGGTGAGATTTCCAACCCTAAAGCTCCTGAGCCTATCAGCAAGCTGTACATTAACCTGCAGACCAAGCTCCCTTCTTTAAATCCGGATAGCCTGTACATCAACATGGACAGCTTATACTTCAACATGGGAAAAGACTATGTAGGCGCCATGCTCAATTTAAGGGGTTTGAAAGAACCGGAGATTTACGTGAACAGCCGGGCCGATATAGACCTGGAGAAATGGGCGAAGATTTTTAGTCTGGAACAGCTCAGGGGACGGTTTTTAATGAACCTGCATGGTGAAGGTAAGTACACCAGAAAGGTAGTTCGGAGCGGCATCAGGCAGGTAGATACCGTAATTGCTACCGTTCCTGTATTTAAATTAACTTCCAGCTTAAGCAATGGATATTTTAAATATGCGTCACTTCCGGCAGCTATCGATAAAATTAATTTTAACATCAATGGCCATAACAAAGATGGCGATTACAGGCATACAGAATTTGAACTGAGCAACCTGAACATACAGGCGCTATCGAATTACATCAGGGGATTTGCAAAATTGAAAACCTCGGGCAATAGACCTATTGATGTGCAGCTGAACGGACTGCTGAACCTGGCAGAAATTAAGGAGTTTTATCCTTTAAAAGATCTGGAGCTGAATGGTAAGTTAAACCTGAACCTGAAAAGCAGGGGTGCTTACAACAAAAAGAAAAAGCAGTTTCCGGTTACCGAGGCGGCTATTCTGTTGAATGATGGCAGGATTAAAACTGCGCATTTTGACCAGGCCCTGGAGCGGATTATGATTGATGGGGTGCTCACCAACCGCGACGGCAGTTTAAAAAATACGGTAATGAACATTAAACCGGTGTCCTTTGAAATGGGCGGACAACCTTTTCAATTGCGTGCTGCGGTACAGAACCTGGAAAACATCAGTTACAAAATTACCTCTAAAGGCAGCGTTGATATTGGTAAGATGTACCGGATTTTTGCGGTCAAGGGTTACGATGTAAAGGGATCTGTTTTTACGGATGTTTCATTTAGCGGCCGCCAGAGCGATGCGATGGCCGGAAGGTATCACAAACTGGACAACAGGGGTAGGGTAGTGATTAAGGAAATGACCTTTAATTCAGACCTTTTCCCGAAATCCTTCCTGGTAAAAAACGGGGTGTTTTCCTTCAAACAGGATAAAATGAAGTTTGAGCAGTTTAGGGGCAGCTATGGGCAGTCTGACTTCAGCATGGAAGGTTTTCTCGGAAATGTGGTGAACTATGTGCTTTTGGATAAAGCCAAACTTACCGGTACTTTTAACCTGAAAAGCGGAAAGCTCTATGCAGATGAATTAATGGCTTATAATGATGCTGCGCCAGTATCGGCTTCAAAAGGCAGTGCTGCTGCCAGTGGGGTAATTATCATTCCTGATAATTTAAATGTAAGTTTAACTGCAGACGCAGGTTCAGTGTATTACAATGGCTTGGTCATAAAAAATGCAAAGGGTAGGGTTACACTTAACAATGGGACGCTGGAATTGAACCAAACGCAGTTTAACCTGATTGATGCTGCGGTGAGCATGGACGCTAAATACAAAAGCCTGAGCCCTGTTGCAGCTGCATTTGATTACCATATACAGGCGAAGGAATTCGATATTGCAAAGGCCTATAAGGAGATTAAGCTGTTCAGGGACATGGCTACCTCGGCTGCCAAAGTTAAAGGAGTAATAGGCCTGGATTACCAGCTTTCGGGTAAACTGAACAAAGATATGATGCCGGTATATCCGTCTTTAAAAGGGGAAGGCATACTTTCTGTGAAAAAGGTAAGCCTGATGGGCTTTAAGCTGATGAATGCGGTAAGCAAGGCGACCAGGCGCGACAGTCTGAGCAATCCTGATGTCTCGGAAGTACAGATTAAAAGTAAGATAGCCAATAACGTCATCAGTATAGAGCGGTTTAAAATGCGTGTAGCCGGTTTCAGGCCACGTTTTGAAGGACAAGTAAGTTTTGACGGGCGTTTGAACATGAGTGGCCGTTTGGGTCTGCCGCCATTTGGTATATTGGGTATCCCTTTAAGCATTACCGGTACACAGGAGAATCCAAAAGTGGCCCTTAAGCGGAACAAAGAGGGGAAGCTGGAAGAAACATCGGAGGAGTAATCCCGGTTAAATCGTTTTTCTTCCTATAAACGGGCCATTGCCCAATAAAAATTGAATTGCTTTTTCAATATTCTGGTTTCTGCTTTTCTCGGTTTTTAAGCTGGAAATGTATCTTACAATCTCTTTTTGCAGGGAAGGGCTGAGCTGCTCAAATTTAGATTTGGCTGCTGAATTTTCTTTTAATGCCTTAATTAATCCAGGATGAGGTGTAATTGTTTTGTCGGAAGGATCAAATTTAATGGTCACTTTGATAGTTTCTCCGATACGCTTGGGAGAATCTTTAAGCATTGTGGTATTGATGTAAAGTCGCCAAAGTCCGTTATACCTTAAAAGCGTTTGCTGGTATGGTAAGCCGTTTATGGTTCCGGCTACAGGAATGGGACCTTTATTTTTTCCAGCCTGATCAAAAATTTCGGCTAGAGTAACTTCAGGAACCTGGACGTAGGGATTGATCCCAATTATTTCCAGCGTGGCCTGGAAAGCAAGACTTTTCATTTTTTGTTTTGAGGATATCTGGTTTAAAGATAAAGAAACTTGGCAATACCGGAAATTCAGACTCGGCGCTGCTGAACAATTAATTTGTACATTCGTGCATATAATGTGAGCAACCTGGAAATGAAGAAATACTTAAAACACATTCCAATTCTATTAATTTACAGCCGCTTGTTGTTTAGTGTGCTGATTTTATTGCTGAGTTTTATACAGCCGGAGCATTTCAGGCCAATTATCAATATGTTGCTAATAACCGGCTTAATTACCGATGTTTTTGATGGGATCATTGCCCGAAAATTAAATGTTTCTACGGTTAAACTTCGCCGTATGGATTCATTCATAGACCAGGTTTTCTGGTTAAGTGCATTGACTGCTGCCTATGTAATTTGTAGCGATTTTTTCAAAGAAAATGGACTCCTGTTGCTTACCTTGTTGGGTGCAGAGGCGCTGACGTATATAGTAAGTTACCTGAAATTCAGAAAAGAAGTGGCTACACATGCCATTGCTTCAAAGATCTGGACACTGACTATTCTTGCTACACTGGTGCAGCTTATGGCTACCTGTGATTCCGGCTGGCTGTTTATGACTTGTTTTTATCTCGGAATGATTACCAGAATGGAGATTATTGCCATTCTCTTTATCATCAGGAAATGGGAAAATGATGTGCCAAGCCTTTATCATGCGGTAATGATCCGAAAGGGGAAGCCGATTAAAAGGAATAAATTATTTAATGGCTAAGGAAGAGTAATCATCCGATCTTTGCCGGATGATTAAAAAAAGCAAAACCCGTAAGAAATAATAAAAGTTTCATTTCTTAACTTAAGTGAAGGAGTGATGGGATCCCGCCAATCTAAATTAAAAAGATCAAGGTTTGCTTACCCGCTAGGTATCCCATGGGGAAAATCATTTGATGCACCGGGAGAAAACTATCCCGGACGTGTACGCCAAAATGTAATTGGATTGGCATACAATCTATAAAAACAAATACGCCACAATCTTTTGAAGATAAAGAAAGTAAATGGGCTAAATATTTTGGTTTTGAACCCGGACTTCATTTTGGGTTTGATTTTTAGCAATCTAACTGACAATTTAAACATTTTCACAACACCAGTTGGCAAGCGTTATAACCCTTGGAATGGCTTGTTCTTAGGTGTTTATGATAAAAAAAACCCTGAAAATAAATACTTTTCAGGGTTTCGTGGACTCGAAGGGAGTCGAACCCTTGTCCAGTTGTGCGATAAATTATGCCTTCTACATGCTTATTTTCCAATTATTTGTAGGGATCTGGCGGGCTGGAAACCGACCTAACCTTTCACCTTAGGTGCTTTATCTCGCAACTGTACCGCACCTTACAGTTGCCAGCGTTGTTATTTCGATGTCCCATATTCTAACCTAACATCGCAGCAGTTAGAGGGACAAAAGCTAGGCTAATTCTAAATTAGGCAGCTAAGGCGTAGTTATTTTCGCCAATTATAGTGTGAACGTTCTCTTTTAAGTGCTCTCCGTACAACGCACTGCATGCTTACATACCCAGCGTCACCCTGTCAAATCCAGAACGAGCCCATTAGTATGCTGATGTTCAGGGATTAAACTTTTCCTTGTTCCATCAGCATACAAAGATACGAAAATTATGCCATTTTACGGCCAGGATATTGTTGCAAAGCAATATTCAGGCAATCCATAGCCTTATTAAGGTCTGCTGTGTTTAATACATAAGCCATTCTGACTTCATTTTTTCCTGAACCTTCGGTTGAGTAAAAGCCTGTGGCAGGTGCCATCATTACAGTTTCGCCATTGCTGCTGAAGCTCTCCAGCATCCATTGACAGAACTGATCAGCATCATCAATAGGCAGTTTGGCAACTACATAAAATGCGCCGCCCGGGTTAGGGCAAAATACACCTTCCATGGCATTTAGTCTTTGTACAAGGGTATCTCTGCGTAAAGTATATTCTTTATTCACCTCTTCAAAATAGCTGTCTGGTGTATCTACAGCAGCAGCCCCGGCAATCTGCTCTACCATTCCCGGACTCAACCTTGCCTGTGCAAATTTTAAACCTGCCTGTATCACCTCCTTGTTTTTGGTGATCATGCAACCCAGCCTGGCACCACAGGCGCTGTATCTTTTAGAAACGGTATCCATTACCACCACGTGCTGCTCTAAACCTTCCAGGTGTGCAGGTGAAATGAACTCACGGCCATCATAGCAAAATTCACGATAGGCTTCGTCCGAGAACAGGAACAGGTCATATTTTAAACAAAGTGCCTTTAAGGCCTCCAGCTCTTCTCTTGAATACAGGTAACCGGTTGGGTTGTTCGGGTTGCAGATGATGATGGCCTTTGTTTTTTCGGTGATCAGCTTTTCGAACTCTGCAACAGGAGGTAAGGCAAAACCATTTTCTATATGAGAAAGTATAGGTTTAACCACCACATTGCTCATACAGGCAAAGCCATTGTAGTTTGCATAAAAAGGCTCAGGGATAATGATTTCATCACCTTCATTTACACAGGTTTGCATGGCTATGGTGATGGCTTCTGAACCACCTACGGTAACCAATATATCTGCAGGAGTAATGTTATAGCCTAGTTTGTTGTAATATTCTGCCAGCTTGCTGCGGTAGCTTAAAGTACCTTCCGACGGGGTGTAGGCCCATACGTTAAAGTCTATATTTTTAATGGCATTCAGCATTCCTTCCGGGGTAGCGATGTCTGGCTGCCCGATGTTTAAATGGTACACTTTTTTACCCTCCCTTTTTGCCTGGTCGGCATAAGGAGTTAGTTTTCTTATTGGTGAAGCGGGCATTTGAAGCCCCTTTTCCGAGATATTAGGCATGTTATAAATGCAAGAATGTGAATGAATAAGTTAGTTTTTCTATGGACACAAAATTAAAAAACCTCGTTGATTAACGAGGTTTTTAATCAAAATATCTTTCAGGTTCCCTATTTGCTGGCTGCAGCTACCGTTTCTCCTTTAATGTACAATACTTTGGTAGTGGTTTTAGCATTTGAAGTAATGGTAATGCTTTTGCTGAAAGGCAAAGCAGCACCCGTAGGGTTGTAGGTTACTTTAATTACACCTGCATCACCTTTTTTAATAGGTGTTTGGGTATATTCCGGAACTGTACAGCCGCAGGTAGTCTCTACCTTGGTAATGATCAGCGGCTGATCGCCAATGTTGGTGAATTTAAACTCTACGCT
Source organism: Pedobacter africanus (assembly GCF_900176535.1). Lineage (NCBI taxonomy): Bacteria > Pseudomonadati > Bacteroidota > Sphingobacteriia > Sphingobacteriales > Sphingobacteriaceae > Pedobacter > Pedobacter africanus. Next base: position 405,410 of record NZ_FWXT01000004.1, read on the forward strand.
TGCAGGCTTGTTCAGAGGAATTTTTCCAAAATCATAACTCTCCTTATCAAACTTAAACTCGGCAGGTTTTGACTGGGCGTTAACAGCAACACTTAGTCCTAAAGTCAGGGTAAACAATAATAATAGCTTTTTCATCAGTGTCTTTTTTTAATTCGTTGTGGACAAAAATCCAAATGTATTGATCAGTTCAATAACAGCCTTGAATCTGTCCTATTGGATGGTTTATGAGCAAATTTAATCTTTAATTTGGTAAAACAAAAAGTATTCCAACATATAAATTAATCAACACTGTTAAGTCATACTTTAGATTTTGTGTATCTTTGCCGTATAACTTTTTTGCTTATGATGCCAAATGTTAAACTCACTACCAACCCTATTGATGCCGCTGAGTTAAGTTTTGACGATTTCAAAACCATTGTTATAAATGATTATAAAATAGCTTATGAAAGCAGACAGGCGAGTTTACTTGGGCGAAAGGAAGTTTTAACAGGAAAAGCAAAGTTCGGTATTTTTGGAGATGGTAAAGAGTTGCCGCAGATTGCCATGGCCAAGGCTTTTAAAAATGGCGACTGGCGCTCGGGTTATTACCGTGACCAGACCTTTGCCTTTGCTGCAGGGATTTGTACCATTAAAGAATTCTTTGCCCAGCTGTATGCAAATCCAAGTGTGGAGGCTGATCCGGCATCGGCAGGCAGGCAAATGAACTGTCACTTCGCTACACGCTCCATCAACGAAGACGGTAGCTGGAAAAACCTGACAGAAATTAAAAACAGTTCTTCAGACATTGCGCCGACAGGTGGTCAGATGGCCAGACTGGTGGGCCTGGCATACGCTTCAAAGCTATACAGGCAAAACCCTGAACTGGAATACCTGAAGAATTTCTCTGTAAATGGAAATGAGGTCGCTTTTGGTACCATTGGTAATGCCTCCACCTCAGAAGGTGTGTTTTTTGAAGCGATGAATGCTGCGGGTGTTTTACAGATTCCTATGGCGATGTCTGTCTGGGACGATGCTTACGGCATTTCTGTTCCTGCAAAATACCAGACTACCAAAGAAGATATTTCTGAAATACTAAAAGGCTTTCAGCGCGATGAAAAAGGCGAGGGCTACGAAATTTATAAAGTAAGAGGCTGGGATTACCCGGCGCTTTGCGAAACTTACCAGCGTGCAATTGATGTTTGCCGTACTGAGCATATCCCTGTCCTGATCCATGTAACGGAGGTTACACAGCCGCAAGGCCATTCTACTTCTGGTTCGCACGAACGTTACAAGGATAAAGCCAGGCTGGAATGGGAAAAAGAGTACGACTGTATCCTTCAGATGCGTAAATGGATGCTCGAATCGGCTATCATTACCGACGAAGAACTGACCGAGCTGGAAGTTACAGCCAAGAATTTTGTGCGTGAAACCCAGAAAGAAGCCTGGAACGAATTCCTGGGATCGATTAAAACCGAAAAAGATCAGGTGATTGCAATGATCAATGACCTGGCAGCAGGTGATCCTACATTAATAAAAATTGCAGCTCAACTGGCCAATACACCAGATGCACAAAGAAGGGAAGTGATCTCTTCAGCAAGAAAAGCTTTACGCTTATCTGTTAACCAGTCTTCAGCAGACCGGAGCGCGCTTTTATCCTGGTATAATGCACAGGAAGCACTCAATACAGACCGATACAATTCAAAGTTATTTACAGAGGGCAATGAAAGTCCATCGCTGGTCAGTGAACTGAAACCGGTTTATACGGAGCAGAGTAAAATGGTTGACGGCCGGGAATTGCTGAATGCCTGCTTTGACTCGAACTTTGCCCGCGACCAGCGTTTGGTAGCTTTTGGAGAAGATTTGGGTGCAATAGGTGATGTAAATCAGGGTTTTGCCGGTTTACAGGCCAAGTATGGCGATCTGAGGATTACAGATACTGGTATCCGGGAAATGACCATAGTAGGGCAGGGAATTGGTTTGGCTTTACGTGGTTTGCGTCCTATTGCCGAAATCCAGTACCTGGATTATCTGGTTTTCGCGCTGAATGTACTGAGCGATGATCTGGCTAGCTTGTCTTACCGCACCAAAGCCGGGCAAAAGGCACCAGTGATCATCAGGACACGCGGGCACAGACTGGAGGGGGTATGGCATTCCGGATCACCTATAGGAATGATCCTGGGTTCGCTAAGGGGCCTGCACATTCTTGTGCCAAGAAACATGACACAGGCTGCAGGGATGTACAATACCTTGTTCAGGTCTGATGAACCTGCGCTGATCATAGAATGCCTGAATGGCTACCGTTTGAAAGAAAAGCTACCTGAAAACATTGGTGAATATACCGTTCCTTTTGGCAAGGCCGAAATCGTTCGGGAGGGTGCTGATATTACCGTGGTTTCCTATGGTTCTACCATAAGGATTGTAGAAGAGGCAGCTGAGGAATTGGCCCAGATGGGGATCTCGGTCGAAATTGTAGATCCGCAGACTTTACTGCCTTTTGATACCGAGCAGATCTGTGCCGGATCATTGGCTAAAACCAATAAATTGCTCGTGGTAGATGAGGATGTGCCGGGAGGTGGAACCGCGTTTTTACTCCAGCAGATACTGGAAGAGCAAAAGGGTTATTACCATTTGGATGGACAGCCTAAAACACTGAGTGCCAAAGCACACAGGCCTCCTTATGGTTCTGATGGGGATTATTTCAGTAAGCCTTCTGTAGATGATGTAATTGAAGCCGTATATAGCATGATGCATGAAAGCAATCCAAGTAAATATCCGGCGATATTCTAAGTCATCACCCAGACATGATTAAACAAAACGAGCAGGTTATAACCTGCTCGTTTTGTTTCTGAGCAAATGATCTGCAAGTACCAGCGCAGCCATTGCTTCTACAATAACTACTGCTCTTGGTACTACACAAGGATCGTGTCTGCCTTTTCCTTTGATTTCTGCAGCCTCGCCTGCTGCATTGATGGTTTGCTGGTTGTGCATAATGGTAGCTACAGGCTTGAAAGCAACGGTGAAATTGATTTCCATACCATTAGAGATGCCACCCTGAATACCACCAGAGAAATTGGTCAGTGTTTTAGGAGCGTCCCCTGTAGCCAGGAAAATATCGTTGTGTTCGGAGCCTCTCATATCACTTCCTGCAAAACCAGAACCATATTCAAAACCATGTACGGCATTAATGCTAAGCATGGCCTTACCCAGATCGGCATGAAGCTTATCAAACACTGGTTCGCCCAAACCAACCGGGCAATTTTTGATGATGCAGTTGATCTTTCCGCCAACAGTATCCCCGTCTTTCCTTACGCTGTCAATGAATTCTATCATCTGGTTTGCAGTTGCCGGGTCTGCACAGCGAACGATATTGGCTTCCCTACTTGCCAGCAACTCAGCGATATTATCGCCATCCAGATTAGGGGCTGTGATTTTTCCCACTGCTGCAACATGGGCAAAAATTTCAATGCCATAATGTTTGAGCAGCAACTTGGCAATGGCACCGGCTGCTACTCTTGCCGCGGTTTCCCTTGCCGAAGAACGTCCGCCGCCCCGATGGTCGCGGATGCCATATTTGGCATCGTAAGTATAATCTGCATGCGAGGGGCGGTAAACATCAGTATTGTGGCTGTAATCCTTGCTCCGCTGATCTTCGTTAGGAATGAGCATGGCGATAGGGGTTCCTGTACTTTTTCCTTCAAATGTTCCGGATAAAACCTGGACCGTATCGCTTTCTTTGCGCTGTGTGGTGATTTTTGATTGTCCCGGCCGGCGTTTGTCCAACTCTGACTGGATAAATTCCAGGTCGATAGGCAGCTGTGCCGGGCAACCATCTAAAATAACGCCTATGGCTGTTCCATGTGACTCGCCAAAGGTGCTGATGCGAAATAACTGACCAAATGTATTGCCTGCCATATTTAAATTTCTTTTACTGTAAAACCTGCTTTCTCCAAATCTTTCCAGAAGTCGGGATAAGATTTCTCTACCACCTGGTAGTCTTCCATTTCCACTTCTTTAATAAACAGACTTAAAGGGGCAAATGCCATTGCCATCCTATGGTCATCGTAGGTGGCAAAAATCACTTTTTCCGGAAAACTCAACTGACTGCAATTTAAGGTATATACTTCATTGTTTTCCGCTAATGTTACACCAATTTTGGCCAGCTCCTGCTGCAGGGCCAACACCCTGTTCGTCTCTTTTATTTTCAGCGTCTCTAATCCGGTGAACGAAAGGTTTAAGCCTTTAGCGGCAGCACAAACGATAATGGTTTGCGCCAGATCGGGGCAGTCCTTTAAGTTCAGCACTTCATTAATGGCTATTGAGGTGCCAGACTTTAAGGCAATTCCGTTGGCAGTTTGTGATGTTCGTACGCCAAAAGGTACCATAATTTCCCTGATCCTGCTGTCGCCCTGTAAGCTTTTTTCTTTTAAATGTGGCAGGCTGATGTTTCCATGGTCAGCCAGGGCAACAATGCTGTACCAATAAGAGGCTGCGCTCCAGTCGGGTTCCACAATTAAATTACAGGTCTTAAAAGGTTGATGGTCGATATGGATCGTCTGTTCTTCCCATTTGTAGCCGATTCCTGCTTCTTCGAGCATGCTCAAAGTCATTTCCAGGTATGGGCGCGAAGTCAGTTCACCTTCAATTTCCAGCGACAAGCCCAAAGGTAGGGAAGGGGCGATCATTAATAGCGCAGATAGGTATTGACTGCTAATGTTCCCGGCGATTTTAACCTTGCGGCTGCTTTGTGCAAAGTGCTTGCTGATGTCGAGTGGAGGGAAACCTTCCTGACCGGCATACCTGATCTCAGCACCAAGTTCACGTAAGGCCTCTACCAGTAATTTTATAGGGCGTTCTTTCATCCTGCCAGAGCCGGTAAGGTGAAACATACCTCTGGTAATGGTTAGATAGGCCGTAAGAAAACGCATGGCCGTACCAGCGTGTCCTACATCAACAGAGAAAAAGGTGTCCGGGTCATTTTCTTCCCGGATTGCTTTGAGAATGTTGTTCAGCGTAACGGTGTCTACAGCATCAGAAAGGTTGTCGACACTTACCAGGCCGCCAGACAGGGCACTGATGATCAGCGCCCTGTTGCTTTCGCTTTTTGAACCGGTTAAGGCTATTTCAGCATTTATATCTTTATTCCCTTTAAAAGAAACAATTGCGTTCTTACTCATTGTTAAGATTTAACTTCTGTATGTGCTTCGGCGGCAATACCTTTTTCTGCTTTGCCTGCATTCATAATTTCTGTTTGTTTACGGATGGATTCTCCGTGTACCAATTCCAGGAATTTTTCAGTAAAGTTTAAATCTAATTTCAATGCTTTTGCAAATGAGGCACCTTTTTTAACGATGGCTTCCCAACGGTTTACCTGTAAAATGGTTACCTGGTTGTCGCGTTTAAATTCGCCTATTTTAGCTACGATCGCCATACGCTCGCCCAATTTTTGTAACAGCAGGTCATCTATTTTATCAATTTGTTTACGCAGTTCTGCCAGCTGATCTGTAAAGGCTTCGTTTTTAGACTCAGGCTCACGTACAGTCAGGCGGTCAACCAATTCACTCAGTGCTGCCGGAGTAACCTGCTGCTTGGCATCCGTCCAGGCCACAGAAGGGTCTAAGTGCGATTCTATCATTAAGCCCTGCATGTCAAGGTCCAGCGCTTTCTGAGAGATGTAAGGGATCAGTTCACGGTTACCGCAGATATGGCTCGGGTCGTTAATGATCGGCAATTCAGGGCATAATGTTTTCAGTTGAATGGCAAGCTCCCACATTGGTTCGTTACGGAATGAACTTTTTTCGAATGAAGAGAAACCGCGGTGAATGGCACCCAGTTTGGTAATACCAGCTCCGTTGATGCGTTCTAAAGCACCTATCCACAATTGAAGGTCAGGGTTTACCGGGTTTTTTACCAATACAGGGATGTCGACACCCTTCAAGGCATCCGCAATTTCCTGAACAGTGAAAGGGTTAACGGTTGAACGTGCACCGATCCATAAAATATCTACTCCTGCAGCTAAAGCCTCTTCAACGTGTTTAGCGTTGGCAACCTCTACAGCAGTTGGTAATCCGGTTTCAGCTTTTGCTCTTTTCAGCCATTCCAGTCCTATACTGCCGATGCCTTCAAATTCTCCCGGACGGGTGCGTGGTTTCCATATACCGGCCCTCAGTACTGATACTTTTCCGGTTTCGGCAAGTAAATGTGCGGTAGTCAACAATTGTTCTTCGGTTTCTGCACTGCAGGGACCAGAAATAATCAGGGGCTCGTTGTTGGTGTTAAGCCAGGTGTTTAATGGCTGAATGTTCAATTTTAGTTTCATTTTGTTGGGGTTTAAATTTTTATTTTACGAAGACTATTTTTCGGACTTTATACTTTATCGTTCTTTTGGTACTCGCCCATAATGTTGAAGTTTGCTGTGTATTTCAAAGCCTGGCGAATGGCTTTATCGTAGTTTTCCATATTGCTCCATTCCATATCCACATAGAAGTAATATTCGTTGCGTTTACCTAAAACAGGCATGCTCTGGATTTTGGTAAGGTTACATTGCTGCTCGGCAAAAATGTTCAGGATTTTGGATAGGGCACCTACATGATTTCCTGTCTGGAAACAAATGGAAGCTTTGTTGATGTCTTTCAATTCCTCAGTTTTATCAAGTTTAAGGATCAGGAACCTGGTAAAATTCTTTTTGTTTGATTCAATTCTTCTTTCGATGATGTTGAGACCGTACATCTCGGCAGCAAGGGTATTTGCAATAGCAACAGTATCAGTTAGCTGCTCTTCTTTGATGCGTTTGGCGCAGGCCGCAGTATCACTACCTTCGATTACCTGTATCTGTGGATAATCGTAGAAAAAATCGACACACTGGCGCAGGGCAATAGGATGGGAGGTAGCGTATTTTACGTCTTCAAATTTAACACCAGGCAAGGCCATCAGGTGCAATTGAATGGGCAGGTATACTTCACCTACCACTGCAAAATTATATTCACGGATCAGCGTGTAATTGGGTAAAAGGCTTCCGGCAATAGAATTTTCGATGGCCATGACAACGAAATCCGCTTCTTTTTTTTCTAAACTCTCACAGGTTTGTTTAAAAGAATTGCATTCGATGGTCTGAATGTCCTTTCCGAAAAATTTGAAGGCTGCTTCTTCGTGGAAAGAGGCTTTAATGCCTTGTATTGCTACTCTTGGTCCTTTTTTCATTGGTTTAATTTTATCCTTTTTTTTAATTCTGGCTATGTTTAAACAAAAAAAGTCCCGGCGTTGGGCCGGGACTTTCGTATACAATTATCGTGTTGATATCAGTGCATATTAGTCCCGGCTCTTACTAAAGTAGTAAAAGTAACCAAACCAATATGTAGTGATGTTTCTCATTTTTTCTCTGTTATAATGAATACTGTTTCCAGAACCCATCTCTATTTCATTTCGCCAAATGTACTAACAAAATTTTATTTGTCAATACTTAAATAAAAAAAATATTTTTTTGTTGCTCCCGGTTTATAAATTGAGGCTTAAAACTTTAAGCTTATGGGTTAAAGCCAATATGGTTAAAGTAAGCAAAACTTTCTAGAATGTCTTTTTCCGATACCCTGCAGTTGTAGTCGCATTTACCGATGCCGCTCAGTAAGGAGAACATGATCTGTCCGTTTTCATTCTTCTTATCGCTTTGCATAAATTCCATCAGCTGGGCAAAACTCTCTTCCTTAATCGCATAAGCAGGATACAATTTGCTGATATAAGCAGTGACATCTTCCAGTTCCTCAGCCTTAAAAGTGTTGTTTGTTGAGGATAGAAAGGCCTCGCAAATCATCCCTATGGCAATGGCTTCGCCATGTGTAAGTGGCTGTGCATCGTTGATGAGCGAATAAGTCTCCACGGCATGGCCAATGGTATGCCCGAAGTTAAGGATCTTTCTCAGCCCTTTTTCATGTGGGTCTTCGGTGACCACATCATTCTTTATTTCAACCGAACGGTAGATGGCCGGGGCAGAAACCTGCAGATAGTCGCTGTTCTTTAAGTTTTGATAATATTCTTGGTCTGCAATTAAACCATGCTTGATCATTTCGGCAAAGCCTGAAAGCAACTCCCGTTGCGGCAATGTTTTTAAAAATGCCGTTTCAATGAAAACGCATTGCGGAAGGGTAAATGTACCCACCATATTTTTAACATTATCTACATCAATGCCGGTTTTGCCACCAACAGAGGCATCTACCTGCGACAATAAAGTGGTTGGGATATTGATAAAATCGATCCCTCTTTTATAGGTGGAAGCCACAAATCCCCCCATGTCGGTAATTACACCGCCACCCAGGTTGATCATTAAACATTTGCGGTCGGCACCAAAATCAAGCAAAGTTTTCCAGATGCCTATGCAAAAATCGATGTTCTTGTTTTCTTCTCCCGGATCGGTTTCTATCAGGTCAAAACCATGGAAGTCGTTCATCATTTCGCGGAAAAGCGGCAGACATAGTTCGGAAGTATTGCTGTCTGCAAAGACAAAGATCTTACTGTATCTGCCCGACTCAACAATGTTTGCTAAGGATTCGAGTCCGGTTTCAAAATAAATGCTGTGACCGGCACTGTCTAATTTGTTCATTAAATTACTGTTATTTTTTGTCCCATAAAATCAATTACATCGCCAACACGGACTTTCAGCCTTTTACGGTAGTCTACTGTTCCGTTGTATTTGATCAGGCCGTCTTCAACCACAGTTTGTGCTTCTCCGCCGCTTTGTACCAGTCCGGTAGCTTTTAACAATTGAATAAGCGGGATAAACTCGCCTTCTAATTTAAATTTTATCATCGCATGGCAAACTTACAATTAATTATAAAGTGTTTTACCACCAATAGCAAGGGAATTTATACTTTTGCATGCAAAATGACTAACTGACATTCGTAAATGGAAACACCCCCCAAAAAATCATTAAATTTTGATGATACCGAAATTGCGTTCCGCAATAAGTCGAACGCCGAATTAAATGCGGCTTACTGGCTTTTTAAGGTCATCAGCAGTAATTTTTTAACAAAAATAGGTCCGCCCATTACCAATTTTAGCCTTAACATAGGGTTACCAATCAAAGGCATCATTAAGGCTACGATATTTAAACATTTTTGTGGCGGGGAAACCATAGCGGAGTGCGAACACACTATTGAACAGCTGCATTCGGGCAATGTAGGTACCATTTTGGACTATTCTGTTGAAGGGGAAGAAGAAGAGGCTGTTTTTGACTTTACCTGCGAAGAGATCATCAGGACGATTGAACGTGCGGCAGGTGACCCACGTATTCCCATTACGGTTTTTAAGGTAACAGGTATAGGCAGGTTTGGTCTGCTGGAAAAGCTGGACGCCAAAAAGGAGCTGAGTGCTGCTGAACAGGCAGAATTCGATAAAGTCAGCAAACGTTGCGAAAAAATCTGCCGCGCAGCATTTGAAAAAAATGTACCCGTTATGGTAGACGCAGAGGAGACCTGGATACAGGATACAATTGACGAACTGGCTATGGATATGATGCGCCTGTTTAACAGGGAGCAGATTATTGTATACAATACCTACCAGATGTACCGCCACGATAAACTGGCTGATATGAAGGCAGACCACCTGATTGCCAAAGCCGAAGGCTTTATACTTGGGGTAAAGATGGTACGTGGTGCTTATATGGAAAAGGAAAGGAAACGTGCTGAGGAAATGGGCTATCTTTCGCCAATACAGCCAGATAAGGCGGCGTCCGACAGGGATTACAATGCTTCTTTACACTACTGCATCGAACACATCGCTGAAATTGCCTTTGTCTGCGGTACGCACAATGAAGAAAGCTGCCGCATTCTTGCACAGCTGCTGGATGAGCATAACATTAACCATAATCATCCGCATGTTTATTTTGCACAGCTGCTGGGCATGAGCGATAATTTAAGTTTCAATTTATCTGACGCAGGTTATAATGTCACCAAGTATGTGCCTTACGGGCCTGTTAAGGCGGTAATGCCCTATCTTTTCAGAAGGGCTCAGGAAAATACTTCTATTGCCGGCGCAACCAGCAGGGAGCTTGGCCTGATCATTAAGGAGAAAAAGCGCAGAAGGCTTTAATAAAGTTATACTAAAAAAGCCCTTGCATAAGCAAGGGCTTTTTTATGTGGCAATTCAAATACTAAGCCAGATCGAACCGGTCAAGGTTCATCACTTTGTTCCATGCTGATACAAAATCGTTAACAAATTTTTGCTGAGCATCTGCACTTCCATATACTTCAGCTATTGCCCTGAGTTCTGAATTAGAACCAAAAACAAGGTCTGCACGTGTTGCAGTCCATTTTGTTACCCCGGTAGCGCGGTCTTTGCCTTCATAAATCTCCCTGTCTTCTGAGGCAGCTTTCCAGGAGGTATTCATATCCAGCAGATTTACAAAGAAATCATTGGTGAGCTGACCTGCACGAGAGGTAAATATACCATGTCTGCTGCCGTCATAGTTTGTATCTAATACACGCATGCCTCCTACCAGCACAGTCAGTTCCGGCGCTGTAAGTGTGAGCAGATGGGCTTTATCTATCAGTAATTCTTCGGTAGATACCGGAATTTTTGATTTCCGGTAATTCCGGAAACCATCGGCAATAGGTTCAAGATAGCCGAAGGATTCTACATCGGTTTGCTCCTGAGCAGCATCCATTCGTCCTGGGCTAAAGGGTACTGTAAGGTTGTGTCCGGCTGCTGCTGCCGCTTGTTCTACTCCCGCACACCCTGCCAGTACAATCAGATCGGCCAGGGAAACACTTTTACCATTGGCCTGGGCAGCATTAAATTCTTTCTGAATGTTTTCCAGCCCGTCCAGTACCTTTTGCAATTGCGGCGGATTGTTTACCTGCCAGTATTTTTGCGGGGCAAGCCTGATGCGGGCACCATTGGCACCACCGCGTTTATCGGAACCACGGAAGGTTGAAGCAGAGGCCCATGCGGTAGTGATCAGTTCAGATGTGGTTAATCCTGATGCCAGGATTTTGGCTTTCAGGGAGGTCAGGTCAGCGTCAGTGACCAACTGATGGTCAACAGCTGGGATAGGGTCTTGCCACAACAATATTTCTTCCGGTACATCCGGTCCAAGATAGCGTGAACGGGGACCCATATCGCGATGTGTCAGTTTGAACCAGGCACGGGCAAAGGCATCTGCAAATGCATCCGGATTTTCAAGGAAGCGGCGGGATATTTTTTCATAAGCAGGGTCGAACCTCAATGAAAGGTCGGTAGTCAGCATCATGGGAAGCTGCTTTTTCGAACTGTCAAATGCATGCGGAATAACGGCCTCAGCATCTTTGGCGACCCATTGATGCGCACCGGCAGGGCTTTTTGTAAGCTGCCACTCGTGGCCAAACAGGTTCTCAAAGAAATTATTGCTCCATTGGGTAGGTGTTTTGGTCCAGGTAACTTCCAGCCCGCTGGTAATGGCATCTGCACCTTTACCAGTGCCAAATTTGCTGGCCCAGCCAAAGCCCTGCTGTTCAATACCGGCAGCCTCGGGCTCTTTACCCACCAGGGCTGTATCACCTGCACCGTGGGTTTTGCCGAAACTATGACCGCCTGCTATCAGCGCTACTGTTTCTTCATCGTCCATGGCCATCCGTCCAAAGGTATCACGGATATCCCTGGCTGCGGCTACGGGATCTGGATTTCCATCCGGGCCCTCCGGATTTACATAAATCAGTCCCATTTGTACAGCGGCAAGTGGTTTTTCCAGTTTTCTGGAGTGGATGTCCCCATCGGCATTGTCATCCGCCACCAATACGCTATCACCTTCAACCCCGGGAGAACCATGTGCATAACGCAGGTCTCCACCCAACCATGTTTTTTCAGTACCCCAGTACACAGACTCATCCGCCTCCCAGACATCCTCACGTCCGCCGGCAAAGCCAAAGGTTTTAAAGCCCATTGATTCCAGAGCAACATTACCCGTGAGTATCATCAGGTCTGCCCAGGAGATGCTGCGGCCATATTTTTGCTTGATTGGCCATAGTAACCTCCGTGCCTTATCCAGACTAACATTATCAGGCCAGCTATTTAAAGGAGCAAAGCGTTGTAGTCCTGCACCAGCGCCCCCACGTCCATCACCTACACGATAGGTGCCTGCACTATGCCATGCCATACGGATGAACAGACCGCCATAGTGACCAAAGTCTGCCGGCCACCAATCCTGGGAGTCGGTCATGAGTGCATGCAGGTCTTGTTTTACCGCTTCAAGGTCCAGGCTGTTAAAGGCTGCTGCATAATTGAATTCTGAACCCATAGGGTTCGATAGGGAAGAGTGCTGGCGAAGGATATTTAATTTTAACTGATTTGGCCACCAATCGGGATTCCGTGTACCGCCACCGCCAACATTATGCTTCATGCTGCCGTTATGAAACGGACATTTACTGATGTCATTAGAATTGTTTTCCATATTTCTTATATAAAATTATTGAGCTGTAACAATGCGCTTTTGTTTTTTGTCTCAGGTATGATTATAAATTTATGGATAATCAGTTCATGATGCAAACAGCAAATATCTATAAAGGTATAGAGGTTTTCTATTTAACCTCTTTCAATAAATCGGTGTTGACTATAAGATGTGGTTTTCTGTTAAAACCTGTTCCAGCTCTCGGGGGTGCCTGGTCATTAGCAGCGTGTGTAAACCGGCTAATTTTGCGCCTTCAATGTGCTGCGGACTATCATCTATAAAAAGGGTCTCGTCTGGGTTCAGGTTATTTTCTTTAATGACCTGCTCAAAGATCTCGATATTGGGTTTACGCAAAAACATTTGTTGCGAGTAATAGGCCTTCTCGAACAATCCTGCATTGTCTTCCATGTTAAATTCTCTTTTCAGATAATCTACAATGTAATTGTAATGCGTTTCGTTATTGTTGCTCAGTAAAAATGTGCGGTATTTCTGTTTCACTTTAAGCAACACCTCATGGACCCCTGGAGGTACACCAACCAGTAAACTGTTCCAGGCCTCATCAATTTGCTGGTCTGTGAGGTCATTGTTGCCTGCCGCTTCGCGGATCCCTTCCCGGAACTGGGCAGGTGAGATGGCCGCGGTTTCAAAATTATTAAAAAGCTGATGGTGGCTTTTGTGCGAAAAGAATTCTGTATTATTGGCAATACCAAGTTGTAATAGAGCCTCTTGAGCCTTTTTGAAGTCAATTTCGAAGATTACATTGCCGTAATCGAAAATAATATTTTTTATTTTTTGTGCTAAAACTGTTTCCATAATTGAATACAAATATGTAACATTGCACTCGCAAAATCGAAAAGATTTTCACTGCGCCTATAGCTCAGTCGGTTAGAGTAGAAGACTCATAATCTTTTGGTCCCTGGTTCGAGCCCAGGTGGGCGCACAGTTAAAAGCCGTTTCTAACGTATTAGGAACGGCTTTTTAATTTCATCAGGTGCTCATATGCCTGTTATTGCCATACCTTCGAAAATATAGCAAATTCCACTATCTTTGCCACTCAATTTAATACCCCCATTTCGTGATTAATGTAAATAATATCTCCGTTTCATTTGGCGGCACCACGCTGTTCAGTGACGTAACCTTTTCAATTAATGAAAATGATAAAATAGCCCTGATGGGTAAAAACGGTGCTGGTAAGTCGACCATCCTAAAAATAATTGCCGATGCTGCAAAGCCCACTTCAGGAAATGTAACCGGACCAAAGGATGCTGTAATTGCTTATTTACCACAGCATTTGCTTACACAGGATAATGTTACCGTATTTGAAGAAACTTTAAAAGCTTTTCAGGAGATGCAGCAGATGCAAAAGGACCTGGACGAGCTGAATGAGCAGCTTACCATCAGGACCGACTATGAAAGCGACGATTACATGAAGTTAATCGAGCGGGTATCAGAATTGAGCGAGAAATTCTATTCTGCAGAGGAAGTCAATTATGATGCCGAGGTAGAAAAAGTACTAAAAGGCCTGGGCTTTGAGCGTAAGGACTTTAGCCGGCCGACTTCTGAGTTTTCGGGTGGTTGGCGCATGCGAATTGAACTGGCCAAGATTTTATTGAAGAAACCAGATCTGATTCTACTGGATGAGCCAACCAATCACATGGATATTGAAAGTATTCAATGGCTGGAAGATTTTTTAATCAACTCGGCAAAGGCCGTAATGGTGATCTCACACGACCGTACTTTTGTAGATAACATCACCAATCGAACAATTGAGGTTACCATGGGCCGGATATATGACTACAAGGCCAAATACAGCCATTACCTGCAATTGCGTGCCGACCGCCGTGTGCACCAGTTAAAGGCTTACGAAGAACAACAACGTTTTATAGCAGATAACCAGGAGTTTATAGATCGCTTCAGAGGTACTTACTCCAAAACTTTACAGGTGCAATCCAGGGTAAAGATGCTTGAAAAACTCGAGGTCATTGAGATTGATGAAGTGGACACTTCAGCATTGCGCCTGAAGTTCCCGCCATCGCCGCGTTCTGGTCAATACCCGGTAATTGTTGAGGAGCTGACCAAAAAGTATGGTGATCATGTGGTATTCGAAAAGGCATCGATGGTAATTGAGCGGGGAGAAAAAGTCGCTTTTGTAGGTAAAAATGGTGAAGGTAAATCGACAATGATTAAGTCCATTATGGGCGAAATCGATTTTGAGGGAGGCTTAAAAGTAGGGCACAATGCAAAGATTGGCTACTTCGCCCAAAACCAGGCCGCATTGCTGGATGAGAATTTGACCGTATTTGAAACGATCGACCAGATTCCCCTAAGCGATGGGACGGTAAAAATCAAAGATTTGTTAGGGGCCTTTATGTTTAGCGGCGACGATATCACCAAAAAGGTAAAAGTACTTTCGGGGGGCGAGAAAACAAGATTGGCGATGATCAAATTGCTGCTGGAACCTGTAAATGTATTGATCCTGGATGAGCCGACCAACCATTTGGACATGAAGACCAAAGACATTATCAAAGGGGCATTACAGGATTTTGATGGCACCTTGATTCTGGTATCACACGACAGGGATTTCCTGGACGGACTGGCACAAAAAGTATTCGAATTTGGGAATAAACGCGTGCGCGAACACTTTGAAGACATTAAAGGCTTCCTCGCTTACAAAAAAATGAACAGTTTGAAAGAGATTGAGCAAAATTAACCGCGTGCTGCAGCGCTTAATAATTTGAGGTAGACCAGGCCGAACAGGGGAAATTTTTGCTGCTGGCATTTGTGGTAGCTGTTGATGGATTTATGCTTTGGTGTGTATGGAAGCGTTAATATTTATTCGCCCGTTTAAAATTGACCATTCTGGAAAAGTGATAAATCCTACAAGCATTGAGATAAATTATCCTCAACTATATCTCCTGCACCAGGTAACTTTGTTGAATACTATTTTTAGTTTATGGTTTCAGAATCAATTACAAGAAAAAATTTCATCCGCAATTCTTCCATCGCGCTGGCAGGTATGATGGCGGTCAGCCACGGTTTAAATGCTAAGCCCGTTCAGGAAGATGCTGCAGTTCCGGCAACCTTTGAGGGGAAAAGTCTGGTATTTAAAAATGTCAGATTGGAAACAGGATTTACGTATGAAGGAGATGATATTGTTGCTACAAAAACAGGGCTTTTCTCTGTAGAAATAGAAAACGGGAAAATCAAAGATGTGGGTCCCAATCAACCGGATGCAAATGCGATCGATGCCAGGGGCATGTTGATGCTGCCTTCATTTAAGGATATGCACATTCATCTCGACAAGACTTTCTATGGCGGTCAGTGGCAGGCAATAAGGCGAGGATCAGGCGGTGTAAAGGGGATGATTGCACTTGAACAGAAAATACTGCCGGAAATGCTGAAAACCTCTACTTACAAGGCGCAAAAAATGATCGCATTACTGCAGTCGAATGGAACTGCTTTTGCGCGAAGCCATGTGAACATTGAGCCTACTTCGAAGCTGGATTCACTGAAGAACTTACAGAAAGCTTTAGAAAATAAAAAGAATGGTTTTGGTGCTGAACTGGTGGCCTTTCCACAGCACGGTGTTTTTTATACCGGGTCTGTGCCTTACCTGAAAGAGGCTGCGAAAATGGATATTGACTTTATTGGTGGTCTTGATCCTTATTCTATTGATGGCGCCATCGAAAAAACGATAGACCTTACGGTCCTGCTGGCTTTAGATCATAGCAAAGGGATCGACATCCACCTGCATGAATCCGGAGAATCTGGCCTAAAAACAATAAACTACCTGATGGATAAGGTACATGAAAATCCGGCTCTGAAAGGAAAGACCTATCTCAGTCATTGTTTTGCATTGGGCCGCTTAGATCAATCAAAACAGCAAGAAATGGCTGAGAAATTAGCTGCTGCAGAGATCGGCATCGTTTCTACCATTCCTTTTGGCGGATTGGTCATGCCAATCCCGACATTAATGAAGGCAGGTGTGAAAGTAACAACAGGAAACGACAGCATTGTGGACCACTGGAATACATTTGGGACGGGGAGTGTGCTGCAAAAAGCCAATCTGGCGGCACAGCTGTACGGATATTCTACAGAATTTGGCCTTTCAAGAATTTTAAAACTGGCAACCGCAGGGCCCTTGCCCCTGGACGATAAGGGTGTTCAGCAATGGCCAAAAGCAGGAGATGAGGCCAGTTTGGTTTTCATTGATGCAAGCTGTTCAGCCGAGGCGGTTTCCCGGATATCGCCTGTAAAGTCCCTGATGTATAAAGGGAATGTCGTTTTTTAACGGAAATCAGAACTTTATAAATTGCGCATCCGGCATTTGCAGAAGACCGGTATTAAAAATGTCCTTTTAGAAACATAAATTTGAATAAAAAACTTTTATGTTGGACCAACTAAGAAAATACAGCAATTGGGCAAATTCACTTTTGTTGGATACCTTAATAGCCAATTCCAGCTCACTTCCTGAATCCTGTATTTTATTGTTTAGCCACATTGTAAATGCACAAACGATATGGGTTTGCAGAATAAAGGGCATCGTGCCTGAAGTGAGTGTCTGGCAGCTACATGATCTGGAATTATGTAAAGCACTCCTTGAGAAAAGTGCAAAAGAGTTGTCGCAAATAGTATATTCCGAGGCCACCGAATCCCCGGTTATTAAGTACACCGTCTCAACCGGTGATTATTACGAAACATCAGTTTTTGATATTTTGCTACACGTTTTTAACCATGGTACTTATCACCGTGCGCAGATAGCCAAAGAAATGAAGCTGCATCACCTTAAACCTGTCAATACAGATTACATCCAATTTGTGAGACTGCAATCCGAAAGAACTTAAAGATCTGCATAAATAATCTACTACTTCAGGGGCTTTAAATCGTCTATAATTAACAACCAAGCAAATTAAAGATATGCCTATAAATTTACAGACCGAAAACCGGAGAAGCTTCCTTAAAGGAGGGCTTTTATTAAGCGGACTTGCGCTGTTGGAGCCACAGCTGGCAGTTTCACACCCTGGTAATTTGTCCGAAGAAGAATTCAGGATCCTTACAGGACCTTACTTACAAACCAATTTTGGAAATGGGATTTCCATATTATGGATTACCAGTAAAAACAGCAGTAGTTGGGTTGAATATGGAGAATCGGCTGATCAGTTAATAAATAAGGCTTTTGGAAAAAGCGAACTAGGCCTAAAGCCTGCCGGCAGATTGAACTGTATAAAATTATCTGGCTTAAAACCGGGTGTGAAATATTATTATAGAATTGTTTCCAGAGAGATCCTGGATTTTCAGCCCTATAAATTAAGCTATGGTCAGACAATCTCCGGAGCTGTGGAAAGCTTTTTAAATACTGATAGCACTAAGGATGAGATTTCTTTTGTGATGATGAATGACATACACGATCGTCCGAAATCTATTGCGGCACTTTTAGATCTGGACAAAGGCAATAAGCGGGACTTTGTTTTTTTTAATGGTGATGTTTTTGACTATCATACGGATGAAAAACAGATCATTGATCACTTACTGCAGCCTTGTGTGGATTACTTTGCGAAAACAATCCCGTTCGTGTATGTACGTGGCAATCATGAAACCAGGGGTAAATTTGCGCGGGATATGGCTGGGTACTTTGATCATGTAGGTTATACCGCATTTACTTTGGGCCCGGTACGTTTCGTAATCCTGGATACGGGAGAAGATAAAGAAGATGCCCATCCGGTATATGCCGGAATAGTTGATTTTGACCAATATCGCGAAGAACAAGCTATTTGGCTGCAGCAGGAAGTAAACAAAAAAGAGTTTAGAAATGCTGTTTTTCGTGTGGTGCTGATGCACATTCCCCCTCGTTATTCTGGTGATGCACATGGCCCTGTTCATTGTACCAGGCTCTTTGAACCCATTATGAACAGGGCCAAAGTAGACCTGGTAATGAGTGGTCATACCCATCGTTATAAGGTTCACCCACCGGCTGAAGGACTGAACCGGTATCCGATCATCATTGGAGGAGGGCCAAAGGAAGGGACCAGAACACTGACCCGCTTTACGGCGAACAGAAAACAGATAACGGTAAGCATGCTGGACGACTCCGGAAAAGAAGTAGGCAGTTACCTCGTAAACAAACGATAGGCATGACTCCTGCAGACAAAGAGAGCTATATAGAACAGCTGAAATCGGCATTTTTGAATTATTTCCCGCTGGAAGTTGAAACCTTACTGTCAATTGAAGCTATGGTACAGTTTCAATCGCTTAAAAAGGATGAAATATTATTGCATAGCGGTGAAGTCGCTAAAAACCTGCATTTTATTGTCAAAGGGGCAATGAGGGCTTATTTTGGTGATGAGAAGGGAAATACCTACAACAAAAATATTTTTCTTGAAGGGTCCTTTGCCGGTTCTAAAGTGTCCATGATGCTTGGCCAACCATCAGGTTTTACCTTACAGGCTTTGGAGGAAACCACTATTGTTAGTATGAATTTCAAAAAATACAAAGCACTGATTGCTGAGCGACCGGATTTTAAAGATTTTTACATCGCTTATCTTGAAAAAAACTGGGTCATTGATAAAGAAGAAAGAGAAATCTCGCTGGTGATGGATACTGCAACCGTCAGGTATTTGAAATTGCTGCAAAGGCACCCTGGGATTGACAAAAGAATTCCGTTACAACACATTGCTTCACATTTAGGAGTAACACCCATTCAGCTGAGCCGAATCAGAAAAACGTTGAAAAAATAAATTTCCAAATTAACATATGTAAAGCGTTTTGAAAAAGGGCGGGATTACTTTTGTCCTATGAATCAAGTCGCACTTTCAGCCCTGGCCTTTTTAGGCGGTATTTTTTTAGCCATACAGGCAGGCTTTAACAGTCACCTCGGAGTGTTGTTAAAAAAACCGCTGCTGGCAGCAATTGCCACTTCTTTAAGCAGTACGATATTTGCATTAGTAGTTGTGCTGCTGACCATGAAGAATATGCCGGCACCCAGTACGGTTAAACAGGTTCCTTTTTATTTGTGGTTTACCGGAGGGCTGTTTAGTGTATTCGGGATCAGCCTGTATTTTTATACCATTCCGAAACTAGGCGTTTCTACGATGATCTCCCTAGGTTTATGCGGACAATTGATTTTTGCATTGATTGCCGGGCATTTTGGCTGGCTGGATTTGCCGCAGGAGCCGATAACCGTAAAAAGAATGGCCGGAATTGCGGCTATGATGGCAGGAATTTTACTAATTAATTTAAAATGAAGACAAAAGATCAGCTCGTTAAAGCAAATATCGACAACCTGATTGCGCTTTGGAAAACTGCAGGAGGGGCCTTTCATTCCTATTTCAATAAAGGTGATTATGAATATGTTCAGATACCTGGTTCGGAATGGCCCAATAAAATCTGGTTTAACAGGGGGATCTCCAGGAACGATGCTGAGCGGGCTTTAGCACAAAATTCAGCAGCTGGCCCCAATTTGGTTTTACCCCATTGGGATATATTCGGCGCCTCCTCCCTCGAAATACTGGAAGCAAATGGCTTTGCAGAAAAAAGCAGGCAAACAGCAATGTACCTGGAATTGGGGCATCGCTTCGATGAGCAACAGCGCTTGGATTTTAAACGTGTAACCAGCACCACAGAGACTATGGAATGGGCCACACTATATCCCCAGGCTTTTGGCTATAGCATCAGTGAAGCTATTCTGGCCAATACTTTTAATGAAATTCATTATTACCTGGCCTGTTTTCAAGATCAGCCTATTGGAACTGCCATACTGTTCCAGACCGAAGAAATTATGGGAATACATGGGGTGGGCATTAGTCCCAATGCCAGGAGAAGTGGTTATGCAGAAGAAATTATGAAGTTCCTGCTTAACCGCGCCATTGATATGGGTGCCCGGTATGCAACGCTCCAGGCATCAGACATGGGCAGGGGGCTCTATGATAAACTGGGATTTAAAGCACAGTTTGTGATCAAAAACTATATTGGCCACCCGCCACATTTGTAAATAACAGTAAGCATTAATACCGCTGCTTTTCCAGCTCAACTTTAAGTTCCTGTTTTAAATTCTTAGCTTTTTCAATCCATTCCGGAGCTTTATCACGAATGTCATCTGCTATAGACCGGCCATTAATGTCTTTTCTGGTAACGTACCTGATGACACCGTATACCGCGGCGCCAATTAAAGCTGTTTTAAATAATCCCATTTGTCTGAAGTTTTTATATTTGACTAAACAAATTGCGAAAAGAAAAGTTCATTATAATAGCCAAAAAGTTATGAGAAAAATTATAGTCTCCATGCATATTACCCTCGATGGGTTTGTGGCAGGGCCAAATGGTGAGATGGATTGGATCAGTTTTGACGACGAATTATTTGATTTCGTAGAAGGTTTTACTGATCAGGCAGACACCGCCTTATACGGAAGGGTGACTTACCAGATGATGGACAGTTACTGGCCTACTGCGGCAGAACAAACAAATGCCTCCAAACATGATGTAACGCATTCCAGATGGTATAAAAGCGTTATTAAACTGGTAGTTTCAGCCAGCATGTCGGGACAGGATAAGCCCGGTACGCAATTTATCGGAGAGGATATAGCAAAGCAAATTGAGCAGATAAAACAGCAGCCAGGTAAAGATATCCTGATATTTGGCAGCCCATCGGTAGTCCATTACCTTACGCATAAGGGCTTAATTGATGACTACTGGCTATTTGTAAACCCGGTACTGATGGGGCAGGGTATCCCGATGTTTAAAGACATTACGGAGAGGGTAAACCTGAATTTTCTGCAAGCCAAAACATTTGCTTGTGGGGTAACAGGATTGCACTATGAAAAAAGATAGGCTTGCGAGGCTACTTGTTGCGTACCCGAAAAGTTTTAGGTTGTTTTATCAAATAAATAGGTATCTTAGGGTCTCGTAATTGCCTGTTGGTGCCCGCCAGCGCCGATTTTGGTTTATTTATTTTTTAACGCAAACTAGCCCCCTTACATGATCAGATTTCGGGACTATATTATTGGAAAAAAAGATTCATTTACCCTGGAAGGCAGAATATTTCATTCTGTTTGCCTGGTGGCTTTGATGGGTTTACTCGCATGTATTCCTTTTAATGCCTCGCTGGGCCTGATCGGTCTTTCCATCTTAATGTGTGGTCTTCTGGTGGTTATACTGATCATCTATTATTTTTCAAGGTTCAGGCATAAAACAGGTATAGGTATCGTTATTCTGCTTGTCATGAATAATACCCTGCTCATCATTAACTATTATTCTAACTCGGGAATAAACGGCCCCAGCTCAGTAGTATTTGCATTATCTTTTTTAATAACAGTTTCTATCGTTCCTAAAAGGCACTTCTGGATATGGCTTCCTGTAAACATTGTCATTGTACTGGGCTTGCTGTTTTTTGAATTCAGTAACCCGGGCGCTGTAAAAAATACCTATCCGGATGCTGAAAGTAAATTTTTAGATATTGCCTTTACCTACCTGCTTTGCGTGGCTATAATTCTGCTCATTACTTCCTTTATCCGCAATTCCTATTATAGCGAAAGAGAGGCTACTGCCCAAAAGAACTTAGCACTGGAAATCAGCAACAACACTAAAAATAAATTATTGTCTATCCTGGCTCATGATCTGAAAGAGCCGCTCGTCTCCATCCAGGGTTACCTTGAACTGCTCACAGAATATAAATTGGAAGAATCGGAAAGGCTGAATATGGAAAAGCAATTGCTCAGCAGAACCAAAGACACCGCATTTATGCTGAGCAACGTGCTTACCTGGACGAAGAGCCAGATGGATGCTGTTCAGATCAGTTTAACTTCGTTACCATTGAAACAAACATTGGCAAGTACGCTTGATGTCCTGGAAGCGATTGCAAAAGAAAAGGGGATAGATTTACGGTGCGACATCACAGACGAGCACTGTGTACTTGGAGATCCGGATATGCTGCAGCTTGTTGTCAGAAACCTCATCATCAATGCCATTAAGTTTACCTTCCCGGGGGGGGATATTACGATTTCTGCACAAAAAAACGGAACAAATTGTTTGATTAAGGTTAAAGATACGGGCTCAGGTATTCCTGTAGCGCAGCAGCCTTCCATTTTTTCTCCGGCATTAAAACCAACCTTTGGAACGGGAAATGAAAGGGGGGCAGGTTTGGGCTTAATGTTGTGCAAAGAGTTTACCGAATTGCAGGGGGGGAGTATCAGTTTTGAAAGTGAGTTGAATGTAGGCAGTACATTTATGGTCAGTATGCCCCTGTGTATACCCTCGGATCAGGAAAAAAGTATAAGACAGAAAAAAGGTGTTTCATTAAAATGAAACACCTTTCTTACCACAGTTATCCTTATTTAATCGATAACAGGAAGCCGATTGTAAAATTGGCATCCCAGTCGAATACAAAAGTGTCACATTTGGTCACATCTTTTATGGCTTTGTATATGTTTACCCCGCTTTTAACCTTTATTTTATCGGTGCTGTATTTGTCAGGGTCGTTCAGGACGGTAAACCTTTCCTCACCCTTACGCGTTTGATTTGCAAGTTCAAATGGAACACCGCCGATAATAAAACAAATTTCTCTTTTTGATGCCGGTATTTTTTCTGCAAC
Source organism: Pedobacter africanus (assembly GCF_900176535.1). NCBI lineage: Bacteria > Pseudomonadati > Bacteroidota > Sphingobacteriia > Sphingobacteriales > Sphingobacteriaceae > Pedobacter > Pedobacter africanus. The sequence continues at coordinate 428,380 of NZ_FWXT01000004.1, forward strand.
AGCTTTTACCTGCGCATATACAGCCTCATCTTTCATGTCTTTTTCGTAGTATTTGGCTCCTGGTGCTTCGGCCGATTGAATATCGCCGCTCATCCAGGAAATCTTGGTATTGCCAGATCCTATATCTACTACAAAAGAATTGTCGTAGTAGGCGGCAGGTAATACGCATTTCAAAGCCAGTTTCCCTTCCTGCTCTGCAGTAACCAGATTAACCACATAACCCATCTTTTTTAATTCAGAGGAGATGATGGCCGTTTTAGGTTCCTTTTGGGCACCAGAACTGATTACAAAATGGATGTTCCTGGATTTTACCCCTTTGTCGAACATTGCACCAATGTAGTCTTTCAGGCCGGTACGAATGTCTGCAGTACTGGCCATGCCTTCGTATACGAAGGATTTACCAAAGTCTTTAGAAATGATCTCCCAGCGTTTCTCCTTGTCAATGTTCACCACAAAAGAGTTAAAGCCAGAGGCACCTACCTCTACCACACCTTTATATTCTCCGTTAACCGGCTTTTCAGGGGTATAATTAAAAGTCCTTTCCTCGTCAGCACCCTTTACAGCAGGGGCAGACATGCCGATACTTGTAGTGTCACTATCGGGACTGCTGCCAGCAGGCACTGCATCAAATTTTCCGCTTTGAACCGCCCAATAGCCTGCACCAATAATAGGAGCTGCTATAATTAATGCTTTTATTGGCCAGCGTAATCTGGCCCAGGTTGATTGTTCTTCCATTTTTTTGTTTTATATAAGTTGATTGTTTGATTAATCCAGGAGGGTAAAGCCCTTATCTACTTTTTCTTCCGCTTTAAGTTCGTACGATGAATCGGCCATCTGACTTACGTTAAGCATTTTAAGGTTACGTTCGTCAACTTTATGGATGAACTCTTCAAGTTCGCTTTGAGAGGGTGCACCGCCAACGGTGATGTTATTGTTCTGATCCAGAAAATCAAGATTAGAGCGGATTGAAGCAATGTTTTGGCTAATGGCGCCAGTGGCGGCATTCATGGCCTCCTGAAATACCCATCCGTCTTTGATGTTAAACACTTCAGCAAGACCATCAGTAGCATTTTTCATTTTCTGTGTAGCTTCCAGCTTTTTGGAGATAATGGAAATGCTGCTGTCGAGCGTACTCACATAGATCCGGGCTGCACTTTCATTGTCTTTTAAAACTTCCAGTACTTTGGCAAACTGATTCGCATACTGTACATAGCTTCGGGCATTTTGTTCTTCAGCTTCCCCTTCTTTACCCAGTAAAAATGCTTTGGTACGGGTTTCTTTGGCGTCCCGACCGTATTCATTTGCTTTTTCGTTATTGTTGTTGGCATTTTCCTGCTTTGCTTTTTCATCCAGACTGGCGGCTTCAACAGTAAACCGCTTGGCATAAGTATATTTCTCCTCTGCAGTTTTTTGTGCTGTCTCCCCACTTTGGATCATATCAATTCTAACACCATCTACATTTGCAATTTTGTCTTTAACGCGTTTTAAAGTGTCTTTAGCATCTCTGGAGAGCAGCTGTAGTGTCTCAACAGGATTGTTTCTTATCACTGCTTTTTCACCTTTAAAAAGAAGAACAGTTCCCAAACGGTGGAGCAGGGCAATTATCTTGGGCGCCAGTAACAACAGGGTAATCAGCAGGATACTAAATATGACAAACAGGATACTTTTTCCTGCATAAAGCAGCATTGTGGGCAGAAACTTAAAAAAAGCATAGGCACCACCCAGAATGATCACCCAGAATAAAATACTGGAAATGGTCTTTTTAGCCTCAGGTGTTTGCATCTGGCTAGGCAAGTGATCTCCCAGTACCTGAAATATGGGGAGTTGGCTTTTCAATTCGGCCGGAATGTTGACATATTGATTTTTGTTTTCCATAGTAGGGTTTTAGTTTATGTTGGTTTCAATGATGCCAAGGGCATTCTTGATATCGTTAATCACTTCGGTTACAGCGGTGTTACCAATCGAAATCTTATGGTCAATATCCTGGAGCTGAGGCGTATATTTTCCATTGATCTCTTTTAGGTCTTTTTGTTTTGCGGCTAATTTCTCCTGTAATTCCGCAATTTTTTTTTCAAGCGATTGGATTTCATCGCTTAAATTTGCTTTTTCAGTCAGCAGATTTTGCTCGATACTTTGTTTTTGTTGCTGTTTCTGCGCGGTCTCCTTGTCAATGACTTGCTTAAGGCCTGTTGAGTAATGCTGGGCCGATCTGATGAGCTTGGTCTTGTCCAGGGTTTTATCTACATACTTCAAAGATGTGAAGGCTGCTTTGATGGAACTGGCGTCAACACGGCCCATTTCTGCTGCTGCATTCCAGACTTCAAAAAAGTCGATCCCGGGTTCGTTCATCTGTTCCAGTATTTCCAAAACTTTAACCTTCATTTGTTTCAAATCTGTAGCCGGTAAACCGCTCGTATTTTGCGTTAGATTAGCTTCGGGCGCAAGAGTTACATTTTCTGCCGATTTTGTTTCGGAAACAGGCTTAGGTATTGCCGGCTTCAATTCCGGGTTTGCCATTTCATTACTGTCAACAAAAATCAGTTTTTTTAAACTTCTTAAAATTCCAAATGGTTCATTCACCGGTTCTTCACTCATAATTCAATATTATCTGTAGCTAAAATAACAAAAAAGAATACAAGTGGACAGTTTAATGTGCATAAAAAAAGCCTCTTCCCGAGGCTTCTAAGAACTAAAGTATTTTTTTAGAAGATCTTCCAGTTCTTTTGGGAACAGCGGTTTTTTTAACAGTTTCACTACATGTAGGCTTGCCTCAGCTTTCTTGATGTCTCCGAAATCCAGTGTGGAGGAAAGCATAGCGATCAGACACTTTTCAGTAAGTTTTTTAGGTAGTTTTTTGTAGAACTCCAGGAATTCAAAACCGTCCATGTCGGGCATTTGTATATCGAGTAAAATAAAATCAGGCAATTTTTTTCCATCGCTCATAGCCCTGTTTAAATAGGCAAGCCCTTCATCTCCGGATTGACATACAACAATTTCGTCAAACAGATTTGAAATTTTAATGATCTTTGAGTTGATTTTAAGATCTACATCATTGTCATCAATTAATAATACTGTTCTATGGTTATTTAACATTGGGGATGGTTATTTTAAAGGTAGTGCCCTCAGCTGGATCAGAGCTTACGGCTATTTTTCCATTAATCTTATTTAGTGCCTCTTTGACAATAAATAAGCCTAATCCGCTACCATGGTTAACTTTACTTTTGAAGAACTGGGTAAATATCTTTTCCAGGTGTTCGTTCAGGATGCCCATGCCGTTGTCGTGAATGGAAATTTCAACCAGGTCCTTTCTTACTTCTACATGTACGTTTACCTTTTTATTGACCTCTGTCTCTTTCTGGTATTTTATGGCATTGGAAATGAGGTTCCCTAATATGACCTCAATGCGGAATGCATCACCATAAAAGGGGACTTCCTGATTAATGTTAACTGTAAATGAAGTTTCTTTATCGGCATATGAATACAAGTCAATCAGCTCGGGTAACAGTTTATGAAAATCTACCAGGGTATGTTCAGAGATAGTTTTATTGTTTTTATAATACTGAAGCGTTTTCTGGATATAATAGTCCAGCTTATTGGAACAGGTTTCTATAAGGCTCCAGTACTCACCGCTGGATTCGTATAAGCCCTCCATCTTTACCAGGTTAACAATACCCATAGCCGATACCAATGGTGCCCTGAGTTCATGCGAAATGCTGTAAATAAACCTGTTGAGCTCATCATTTGTTTTTTCGAGCTCAGCTATTTTATTTCTGAGATCAATTTTCGACCGGTAAGCATCGTAAGCATTTTTGATCGAATTGTGCAGTTCCAGATCATTCCATGGCTTGGTAATATACCTGTAGATGTCACCATGATTAATGGCATCTGCAAGTGCTTCTATATCTGTATAACCTGTTAGCAATATCCTTATCGGATCAGGATAGGTATCTGTAATGCTTTTAAAAAACTCTACACCGGTGGTTCCAGGCATTTTCTGGTCGGCCAGGATTACGTGTACGGAAACATTTTCCAGGATCTTTAAACCATCTGCAGCAGATATTGCCGTATATATTTCATATTACCTTCTAAAACTTGCCTTAAATGCCTGCAAGTTGTTTTCTTCATCATCAATATATAGAACTCTTACATTGGGTGCACTCATAGTACGGGCGTTGTTATTTAGTATTTACAGGTAATGTGATGATGAATTCTGTACCTTGACCTACCTCGGAAAGAACATCGATATGACCTTTATGTTTCTCAATAATACTAAAAACAATTGATAAACCCAGGCCTGTTCCCTCTCCAACTTCTTTTGTAGTAAAAAAAGGTTCAAATATTTTATGTTTGACTTCGTCTGTCATACCCGTTCCGGTATCCTTAATGCTTATTTTAACCACATTTTCTTCATACCAGGTATGGATGGTCAGCAATTCTTCTTCCCTGTTCTTGCCATTTGATTTGATGGCCTGAATGGCATTGGAAATCAGGTTCATAAATACCTGGTTGATTTTACCAGGAAGGCACTCCACTTTTGGAAGGTTGCCCAGATCTTTAATAACCTTCAGGTTATCCGGCATAGAGTTTCTGACCAGAACCAGGGTAGATTGCAGCCCTTCGTTCAGGTCTATTGGCTTCAGGTCATCTTCGTCCAAACGGCTGAAGTTCCTCAGGCTCCGAATGATTTCAGCTGTTCTTTTAGCCCCATCCGTTATCCCAATCAACAGATTCTCTATCTCGCTATTGATAAAATCCAGGTCTATCTGTTTTTTAAAGGCCTCTATTTCCTGCAGTTGTTCATTTACATTTGGCGAAGTATAATCAATCTGTTCGTATCGTGTAATGATTTCTTTCAGGTCATCTATATCCAGTTGTAATGGCTTGATGTTAGAAGTAACAAAGTTTATAGGGTTATTGATCTCGTGTGCAATCCCGGCAGTTAACTGGCCTAATGCAGCCATTTTCTCTGCATCAACCAGTTGCGACTGGGTTTCCTTTAAATTGGTAAGCGCAACGTTCAAACTCGAATTGGTATTTTGTAATTCGATGGTACGTTCATTTACTTTATTTTCCAGTTCAATATTTTGTTCTCTTACCAGACGTTCGTTTTCTTTAAGTGCCATCAATGCCTGTTTCTGCGCCAGTTCATTTTGGTTTTTAAAGAAGTTGATCCGGTCTGCCAATGCAAATGATAGCAACAGTACTTCCAGAACCGAGGCAAACTGAACTGAATAGGTAGAAAAAATGGAATATTTGATGATCTCGTAATCTTTCAGAATAAAGATCATCATTCCAATAAACAGGAACGACCAGGAGGCCAGGTAATAACCAGCTGGCTTAAAGTTCTTTTTATAATAGGCATTTAAGGCACTGATGAAGGTAACGATAGAGCCTCCAAAAATAGAAACCTGCATGCCAATAAAAGATACCTTCTTATAACCCATAAACAATACTATAGTGCTGATTACGGTTAATACCAGCATTATATTTAATATGGTATGTAACTTTGGCGTGTTTTTTTTGGTGTTTAAGAACGATTTGGTAAACAGAATCGAAGCAATTAGTCCCAGGTTGGAAAACAGGATAACTGAAATGCTGTTAAACCAGAGACTATTGATGTAAAAGTATTTGTCAAAATACCCCTGTATAGTAGTTTGGGTAAGCCATGTAAACAGGATACAAAATATGTAATTCAGGTAACTGACGTCCTTTACGCTAAAAAAAAGAAAAAGATTATAGGCAAACATAATCATCATGATGCCGGTGTAAATCCCAAAAAATACATCTCTTAGTGAAAAAAGCTCTAATAGATTACTGCTTTTACTGATAAAAACGGGGGAGATTACCACGTCATCTGAATGTAGTTTGATGTAAATAACAGGGTTTGATGCGATGATATCCTTAGGGATTTTGAATGTTTTAAGGTTGCCTGAATTTTCCATGGAAGCAACCAGGGTATAATTGTTGTATTCAAATTTCTTTAAAACTTTATTGTCCTTTACAAAATAAACCTCTGCCTGTTTTAACCGGGGCTGATCAATCAGGATATTTACATACTTTGTGAGGTCTATATAAGATGGAACAACCGTCTTTATCCAAACCGGATATGGGTAATTACCGATATTGATGATGTTGGATACCGGATTCTGAAATTCTGCGTCTTTAGCCATTACAGTGTAAATACCAACGGTGTCCGATTTACTGATATAAAGCTTTGAAAAGTGCAGGATGTTTACCAGTGAATCCTGTGTATGGGCCTGGACACCTCCAGCACCGCTGGTGCCCGCAAGCAAGGTATGGTGTGCTGAGACTTGGTTATAAAATCCAAAGAGCAGCATTAAGCTGAATACAGCCAGGTTTCTAATGTGCTTTACGATCATAATGCAATATCGATGTGGACATCTATAAAACCATCATTTGCCTTATTGGGAATCTGGAATATTTGTTTTGGGTTGGCTTTGAAAGAGAAGATGTTGTTACGCACTTCATCAATGGCCAGCGGTAAAGTTTCCAGTTCATCAGTAATTACCGCTGTTGCTGTAAGATCTTCTTTTGGGTAGTAAAAACGGCCATTTATTCCAATCTCAGTAATTACCCTGAAGCCACCTCTTACTGCATTACGATGGGTAGCAGGGGCTGTTAGACCAAAAAGTGTGGTTAAACCGATAAGGCTGGACAGCGCAACGCTCACCTGGCTTAAAAACAGACTGCCCACACCCAAACCTGCAATCTCCCATGAATTCCATACGCCACAAAGTTCACCTGTGCCCTTGGCCGTCCGTTCGCTTACCATTGTATGTATTTTGTCATCCATATAACCCACAGCTTCTTCAATAGGAAGCGGGTTAATACCGTTTGCGCGGTGGATCCGGGACCCTGCAAGGGCCTTTCCGTTTTCCTCGGCGCTTACCAGTACGGCATAAACATCGGGGTTCAGCACCCAATCTATTTTTGCCGAAGTAATTTTAGTAATGCCAAATATTTCTAATACGTGTGTGTGCCCCTCAATAAATTTCATGCAGGCCGCCCGATCGTCTACGGCCCTGAAAGCTTTAAAATAAAGCTTATTGATCTGCGGTTTATGCTGTTCCAATGGATAAAGTTTTATTTAAAGGTTTTCTAATTGTACGTTGTGGTGATGATTCTGCTTTAAAAATTCTAAACAAAAATATTTCTGCAATATTATCAGTTATTTTAAACAAATGCTTGAATTTTTGATGCAAATTGAAAATTTGATTTCTATTTTCTTCTGACAGGTCATTTAATTCCTGAAAATTATTCTTGTAAAAGAAGATTAAAGGAACATTTACGGGGTGTATTTGATAGCCTAATGCAGTGGCTGCCAGCCACATTTTTTCTACTGCCATGCCACCTTTCAGGTAATTTAAAGGATTGCTTTCCGGTAGTGTAATTAAGCCAATTGCGGGGGATGATTGGAATTGCTTCAAGGCAAGTTTTTTAAAGGCACTGCCGCCTTTTATCTTTTTCAGGAACTGAACTGCCCTTTCGTCTTTCATTAACCTCAACCCAATCTGATCGTTATTGCTCAGGTCAAGGGTATTGATACCAATGCCATCTTCAGTTTCTGTAATTTCTTCTTTGGTCCAGCGCATTTCTTTTACAATGAAATCATGGTGTGCTGCCGGAATAAACATCCGAAGCAGGTCAGCTTCGCCTGAAATTTCGCCCAATGCAGTTTTCTCTTCAGCTCCTTTGAGCCATTGCAGGTTAATTTCGCTGCCGCCAATTGTATTTTGAAGCTCCTGAAGGTCAGTCTCGCTGATTTCCTGCGTCAGGCCGGCGTTACGATTGGTATGCCTATTGGCAATCTGCGCCGCCAGGCTTTTTTCCTGTTCACTGGCCTGCCCACCGGTTTTAAAGCTAAACAGGGCAATGTGCTCCGGGAAATGCTCCGGAGTGAATTGCCAGTTTACAACCAGTCCTTTCACAGCAGCTTCCAGCAGCAGGTTTTCTATGGCTGCACCGAGTGATGTATAGCTGGAAATGTAATCCGGGTCCAAATAAGCACCTGATACTTTCCTGTTCATAAACAAATGCAAGGTTCCTTGCCTGTAGTGCCAGTGCCATGGCTGGTTGTTACCTCCAGAAGGTGCTTTCCCGGCGGCTGCAATCAGCGTCGCTATCAGCTCTTCAGAGAGCAGATCACCACTGGTTTCGGTTTTTATCTTTCTGTCCGATAGCAGCTGTTCAACTTCGGAAACAGACAATTGTTTAGCTGCTTTTTCCTGATCATTTTCAGCTTTCGGATTTTCATCAGAGATCAGTTCGTCCATATCTATAAAGAACCTGCCCGATACCTTTAAACCTCCCAGCAAGATTTTTCTCGAAAGATCGGCCGTAATTCCACCACCATAGGTTACCGCACTCGCCAGTTGGGGCCAGGTAGAAATGGTAGTCATAATCTCGATTGCCGAGGCTTTCATGCGCGGAGAAAGTGTTTCTACCCCAGTAACAGGGGCTATATAAGGGAGCTTTTCATCCAGGCTTTTCAGATTTTTGAAAGCGGCCATGTCCATGTGCGCTACATAACCATGTAAAACAGGTCTGTCCGGCTCAAGGTCAAAGCGTTCAATATCTATGGTACACCTGTCGCTGCCTTCCATTAAAACAGGGATACCAAGTGCTTTCGCTTTTTCGCGGGCACTGATCTTTACGTCGAAACTATCGCACTCATCAATCAAAAGATCAAGTTTTCCGTTCCCGGTTAAAAAAATAGCTATATTCTCGTCGGTAATGCCCTCATGAAAACAAACCACATTTAAGTAGGGATCAATTTCTGCAATTTCACGGGCAACAATAACCGTTTTTTGAAGATGGATATTGTGAACACCTGTTCTGATGCGGTTCAGATTGGAAAGGTCAAGCGCATCGAAATCTGCTATCCGCAGTTCTCCGAAGCCCCTTTCAATAGCAAGGGTCAGTGAAACAGATTGCCCAACCGAAAGCCCCATTACACCAATCTTTTTATTGGAAAGGCTTAATTGTTCTTCGGCTGTTATTTTATGTTTGTTCCTGTTTGTCCTAACCACCGCAAACTCTTCTTCATCCAGTAAATGCACCAGTTTCGCCGACCAGGGATAATATACCCACAGGCCATAGTCCTCAGCAGGGGTACTTCCAAAATGAGCACTACTCAGTTCCTCCAACCGGTTACCTCCAATGCCGGGGTTCAGGCATTTTATCAGCTCAGTTACCTGGGCCTGGATGGTGTCAAAAATCTGTATGTGCGGGTTTTTAATTAAAAGATCTGCAAGATTTTGCTTTTCGGTACTGTTTTTGGTATTAAATAATATGGGTTTGTAGCTGGTATTTAATTGTTGGGTCTGATGGATTCGTGCTTCAAAATTGGTATCTGAATAAGCTTGGAACTGCATTTCTTTATGTATGTATGCGATAAAAATAAAAAAAAATAGGTAAATTATTGAAAGAACTAAAAATAGGCTTTTAAGAGTAATAATAAAAAAGTATTTTTAACTTTTATTTCCAAACAAATGAATGTGAATATCCTATATGTTGATGATGAACCTCATAACTTAAGTGCCTTCAAAGCTACTTACAGGAGGTTGTATAATGTTTTTACCGCTGAGTCTGCTGATGAGGGCAGAGTTATTTTAGATAAGGAAGAAATTCATATCATCATCACCGATCAGAGAATGCCCAAAACAACGGGCGTAGAGTTCCTGGCATCGATATTAGAGAAGCATCCTGATCCGATAAGGATGATCTTAACGGGTTATACGGATATTGATGCAGTAATTGATGCCATTAACAAAGGACAGGTTTACCGGTACATCCAAAAGCCATGGATGGAGGCAGATCTGAAGATCAATATTGAAAAAGCATATGAGATTTATATGCTCAGAAAAGAGAACAGGGACCTGACAGCAAAATTATTACTTGCAAATCAACAACTTGAATTTTTATTACGACAAAATCTATTATCTTAGATATCCTATTTAAGGGATATCTAAGTTATGTGTTACAGATGGGGTTTAATGCTATGGATGCTCTCATGCTTCCTGTGTTTTGCTGCGGAAGCCCAGAACATTTCCAATGAAGGGAAAGCGTTTTGGGCTGTATTTCCCAGTCACGACCCCTCCAGGAATGGCAATACCGGAATTCCTGCCCTGGCCAATGTACGTATTTACATTACTGCCAAAGTTGCTTCTGAAGTAACCGTTAGTTGTGGAACATTTAACCCGGCACCGGTACCTGTTCCTGCAAATACAGTGGTATGGGTTGACGTTCCCAGGTCAGCTGCCTATATTGATGAAATCACAGATGTCAACAGAAGTGTTCCTGGTAAAGGCATTCATGTTCAGGTTACGCCCGGGCATGAAAAAGTAGCAGTATTTGAACACATCTATGCCGGTGCACGGTCTGCAGCGTCACTTATTCTTCCTATAGAGGCTTTGGGTAGGGAATATTATTCTATGAACTATACACAGGACCAGAGCAACAGGGAAACCAGTAAAAACTTCCTGGTCCTGGTCGCTGCAAATCCCGATACCAGGCTTATTGTCCATAAAAAGGATGGTTCAACTTTTCCTGTACTGCTCACAAATGCCGGAGATGTATATGAATATATGCCTGCTGACCGTGAAGACCTCACTGGTGTTTATGTGGAAATTGACCCCGCCTCTCCCGATAATTGTAACAAGCGTTTTGCAGCCTATTCGGGTAGTACATCGCTCATCATAGGTTGTAACGGCTCCCGTGATCCGCTGTTTCAGCAATTGTACCCTCCGGGCAGCTGGGGCAAAAATTATGGTGTGGCACCTTTTAAAGACCGGCGCTACGTACTGAGGGTACTTGCGCAGCAGGACAATACCCAGGTACAGATCGATGGGCAGTCCTATACTTTAAATAAAGGTGGATTTTTTACAAGCGCTGAACTGACCGAGGCTTCTTTTATCACTGCCGATAAGAACGTTAGTGTGGCGCAGTATTCGCTTACCCAGGCCTGTTCATCAGTCAATGGCGACGAGTTGATTGGCGATCCGGAAATGGTGCTCCTTAATCCTGTTGAATTTAATGTAAAGTCAACCACACTTTTTTCTTCTGATCAACAGAATATTGATCATAGGTATATCAACGTACTGATGAAAACCTCCGCCACCTCAACTTTTAAGGTCAACGGGCAGGTACTAAGTGCAACCTGGAACCCTGTGCCATCCAATCCAGGCTATTCCTATACACAGATCGAGATCACAGACATCAGTTCCTATCTTACCGCCAATGAAGGTTTTAATGCGGTAGCCTATGGTTTTGGTGATCATGAATCTTATGCCTATTCTGCCGGCACCAACCTTGCCGCCAATACTTATTTCCTGGTAACCAACAAAATTACCCAGCGGGATGCCCGGAACGCCTGCCTTGGGCAGGAATCAGATTTTAAAGTCATTTTACCTTACCTGGTCTCCAAAATTACCTGGAAGCTGGATGATGGCGCGGAAGAAGAGGGGCCACTGAACCCGAAGGTCATTACTGCGTCTGATGGCAGCCTGTCTTATGCATACAGCTATGACAAAAACATTACGTTTTCTGCATTGGGGCAACATCAGGTTGTTATCAAAATAGAATTGCCCAACGATGGGAGCGGCTGCCTGAGCGAAGGTGCTGAATTTATCTATCCATTTGATGTGTTCCCACTGCCCACAGCAGATTTCAATGTGGCTGCCGACAATTGTCCGGATACAGAAATTCAGTTTACAGACCTCAGTACTTCAAATTTACCGGACCACCGTCCTTTAAATAAGTGGTTATGGGATTTTGGCGACAATACTACCTCAACAGCGCAAAACCCTAAACACGTTTATGCTTCGTCAGGACCCTTTGAGGTAAAACTTTCTGTAGGTCTTGATGAAGGGTGTATGTCGGATGTCAAGACATTTACCATTCATATCCGCCCTAAAATCAATGCTGCTTTGTCTGCCCCTGCAAACGGCTGCATCAACAAGGAAATTGCTTTTGCTGATGCCTCTTCCTCCGCTGCAGGCCCTATGGTTTCCTGGCAATGGGATTTTGGTGATGGTTCAGCGGTTTCCATCCAGCAGCATCCCAAACATACTTACCTCAGTGCAGGTACCTATACCGTTACACTGATCACCAGGACTGCCAATGGTTGCCAAAGTTTGCCCGCAAAAAGTGAGGTCGTAATCCATAGTTTGCCGGTTGTTGATTTTACCTTGCCAAGGGTATGTGTGAATGATGTAGCTCAGTTCACCAACAAATCGGCAAATGTGGATGCAACTACTGCAGGCCTGATTTATTCCTGGGATTTTGGCGATGGGACTGCTTTGGCTGCCGATAATGTGTCGACCCAGGTCAATGGCAGTCATCAATACCGTACCGGAGGTATCTATACCGTAACATTAACGGCTACCAATGCCAATGGCTGCTCATTTTCCGTTTCCAAACAGTTTACCGTAAACGGTGGGCATATCAGGCCTGCATTTGAGGTTGAGAATAAAAATGCGCTTTGCAGCAACCGGAAAATTACTGTTCAGAACAAATCCACAATCAACAGCGGAAAGATAATCAGGTTGGTCTGGTATATAGATAACGCAGAAAAACTGACCGTAAATGATCCCGACCCGGATGCTTTTTATGAACTCAGCCCGCCTGTTGCTATCAGTCCCGCAGCCCAAACCATAGCCATTAAGTTACTGGCCTACTCGGGCGATAATTGTGTAGAACCGCTGACTGAAAATGTTACGCTTTATCCTGCTCCGGCATTGGTTTTTGATCCGATTGCCCCAGTCTGCCTGAATTCTGCAATATTCAGGATACAAAGTGCAAGAGAAACCCTGGGTATTCCTCCGCAAAATTCAAGCTATTCCGGTCCGGGCATCATTAGTGCCGATGGATATTTTGATCCCCGGCAGGCAGGAGTGGGCACCCATACACTAACTTATCACTACAGTTCTGCCGCAGGTTGTGAAGAAAGCGTTACACAGGTTGTCACCGTACAGCCCTTGCCCGAACTGGACCTCAAGCGGGACATCTATTTACTCTCTGGGGGTGAAATCAGGATAGATGCCCGGGCCAGTGGAAACAACCTGCGTTACAAATGGGTACCAGCCACTGGCTTAGACCGTGACGATGTGTTGAACCCTGTCGTTAAAATTGATGAAGACCGGGAGTATACGCTCACCGTTACCACGGGACTGGGCTGCAGTATTACTGGCAGTGTAAAGGTGCACCTGGTCAGTTCAATCAATGCGGCCAATGCCTTTAGTCCGAATGGAGATGGTGTAAATGACACCTGGGTTTTAAAGTATATCGAAACTTATCCTAATGTTGCTGTTGATGTTTTTAACCGTTATGGCGAAAAAGTTTTTTCCAGCCAGGGATATTCAGTACCTTTTGACGGGAATTATAATGGAAAACAATTGCCCGTTGGTACATATTATTATATCATCAATCCAAAAAATGGGAAAAAGCTAATTAAGGGGGCATTGACACTGGTACGATAAATGAAAGTTCACGTTTACTTTACAGCAATATTGACGGCATGCAGTGTTTTATGCACCGCTCAGCAGCGCCCTCAGTATACCCAGTATGTGTTTAACAATTACCTGTTGAACCCGGCCATCAGTGGCATTGAAAATTATGCGGATGTAAAAGCAGGATTTCGCAAGCAGTGGGCAGGTATTGAAGGCGCGCCACAAACCTCATTTCTGACTGCGCACTGGAACCTGGGAAGCGGTTACCTGTGGCGAAATGCTTTGTCGCTGCCCGACAAAGGCGACGATCCCATGAGCCGGAACTACATGCAAAACTATACCTCATCTCCGGCTCACCATGGTATGGGCGTTACAGTGGTATACGATGAAACCGGCCCGCTGTCGCGTCTGGATGCCAGTTTAACTTATGCCTATCATCTGCAGCTCAGTAATGCCTTTAACCTTTCGGTAGGCGTGGCAGCGGGGCTGAGCCGGATTGCATTGGATGCAAATGCACTGCATTTTGAAGATCAGATCAATGAAAGGGCGGTATCCGGCCAGTTGTTAAGTCAGCTGAAACCAGACCTGGGTTTCGGGCTGTGGCTTTACAGCGGACGTCTGTTTGCGGGTGCTTCCGTTCAGCAGATATTGTCTCAAAAACTATCTTTTACAAGCGATCCCAATTACAATAGCGGCAAGGAGGTGCCACACTTTTTTGTAACTGCAGGTTACAGGATGTACATTGATGATGTGATTAGCGCTACTCCTTCAATTATGTTTAAAGAGGTTAGCCCAAGCCCTGCATCAATCGATGTAAACCTGAAAGTGGCATTTAAAGACCGGTTCTGGGTAGGAGGGAGTTACCGGAAGGATGATTCCTTTTCCGCCCTGGCCGGCGTTAACATCAGCAAACTCATTAACCTTACCTATGCCTACGATTTTACGACATCAGGATTGAACCAGGTCAGTAACGGAAGCCATGAAATTGTATTGGGCTTACAGCTAAATAACGTTTATGAGGTTTTTAGCGGCACCAGGATGTGGTAGAAGGGGTTAAAGTTCCTTTCTTAACCTTGCTACCGGAATGTTCATCTGCTCGCGGTACTTGGCTACTGTTCTCCTTGCAATGTTGTATCCTCTTTCTTTAAGGATTTCAGTTAGCTTTTCATCTGCCAGCGGCTTACGTTTGTCTTCGTTTCCGATGCAATCTTCCAGGATCTTTTTCACTTCCTTATTGGATACCTCTTCGCCACTTTCTGTTTGAATGGCCTCAGAGAAGAAGGATTTTAGCAGGAAAGTGCCAAATTCTGTCTGTACATATTTAGAGTTTGCCACACGTGAAACCGTCGAAATGTCCATGTCTATTTTATCGGCAATATCTTTCAGGATCATCGGACGCATCTTACGCTCGTCGCCGGTCAGCAAATACTCATACTGGTACTGCATAATAGCATTCATGGTCTTAAGCAGGGTTTGCTGTCTTTGTTTGATGGCGTCAATAAACCATTTTGCCGAATCCAGCTTTTGTTTTACGAACTGGACAGCTTCCTTCATTTTTTTGTCCTTTTGGGCTGCTTTATCGTAATGGTCAAACATATCGATATAGGAACGGCTTACCCTGAGCTCTGGTGCATTCTTTGAATTGAGGGTAAGGATCAGTACACCGTCGTTATTGCTTACGTGGAAATCAGGGATGATCTGCAGCTGCTTTGTGGTAACCTGGTTCGAATCACCGGGCTTTGGGTTTAAACGCAAAATTTCAGCAACTACTTCTTTTAAATCCTCACTGCTTAGGTTTAATGACTTCTCAAGTTTATCGTAATGCTTGCGGGTAAATTCATCCAGGTAATTTTCAACGATGAGGATGGCTTTCTGAATGATAGGGTTATTCGGGTCCTTGCGTTTCAGCTGCAAAGTAAGACATTCCTGAAGATCCCTGGCAGCGATGCCGGGTGGATCAAAATGCTGGATTACCTTTAACATCTCCAGTACATCCTCCTCTTCAACCATCACATTCTGAGAGAAGGCCAGGTCATCTATCATTGAGGTGACAGGTCTCCTTAAATAACCATCATCGTCCAGACTGCCTATGATCTGCTTGCCAATAATAAAATCCTGGTCGGAGAGCGGGACCAGGTCCAGCTGTTCCTGAAGGCTTTCGAAAAAAGTGCTTTCTATAGCTATAGGCGTCTCCTTTTTTTCTTCATCGTCATCTCCATTGTTATAGGAGGTGCTGTAGTCGTTTACATCATCGTCCTGCAGATAATCATCAACATTGAATTCGTCAGTGCTTTCTTCACTACTGCCGGCATCAAAATCCTCAGGCGTATCGTTCAGGTCGTCATATTCCCCTTTAGGTTCATCAGCAATCATTAAGCTGGGGTCTTCAAGGGCAGGGTTTTCTTCCAGTTCTTCTTTTATGCGCGTATCTAAAGCAACGGTTGGTACCTGCAACAGCTTTATAAACTGAATTTGCTGTGGTGATAACTTCTGAAGTAATTTTTGTTGTAGATGTTGTTTTAGCATAAAATGATGAGCAGGTATTTATGTACCCGCTCCAAAAATACACATTTCAGACAGATAAAAGTAATCCGGTAAATTATATTCCTTGTCCCGGCTGTTAAAATCTGCTACAATGCTGGTACAAAAGAAAAAAATCATATGTTCAACAAACACTAATTAAACGATAATTATACAATTGAGACTGGACAATCACTGGACGATCACTGGACAATCACTGGACGATCACTGGAAAATTTTTAAGGTTTGTTGCTTTTTTCACATCGGTTTCCGGATTTCTGGTATGATTTTTATAAATTAGTTTAAACTAAAACAACTATAATATGGGATTTGTAAAAGAATTTAAAGAATTCGCCATTAAGGGCAATGTAATGGACCTGGCTGTCGGTGTGATCATCGGTGGCGCATTCGGTAAAATCATCGACAGTGTAGTGAACGACTTGGTGATGCCCTTAATTTCGGCAGTGATAGGATCTCCTGATTTTAGCAATATGTATGTGGTTTTAAAAGGGACAGTAACTGAAGGAATGGCACTTGCGGATGCCAAAAAGGTTCCCGATACTGTAATTTTTGCTTATGGTAATTTTATTACTGTAGCCATTAATTTCCTTTTGCTTGCTTTGGCGGTGTTTATGCTGGTTAAGGCAATGAACGCGATGAAACGTAAGGAAGAAGCAGCCCCGGCAGCCCCTGCGGCCCCTTCAAAAGAAGAAGTGCTGCTTGCTGAAATCAGGGACTTGCTTAAAGCAAAATAATTAACAGCTTATTTTTGGTGCACCCGGATAGATTAAGTTTATCCGGGTTTTTATTTTACCGGCAAAATCCGGACGTTTACCGGCAACAGACCTTCATATATACATCAGGTATATGGAAATTGTGCCGAGCTTTCTACTTTTGGACATGCAGATTAAACGAAACCGATAGCTGCAATTAAATTAAACAAAAGAGGTGTTATGCCTTTAACAATATTAATTAAAACATTAAATGGAAAAAGTAAGAAGTAATTCTAGCAGGATATGCGGCGGGCTGATCATTATAGGTGTGGGGCTGGTTTTTCTTTTAAGGAACGTTGGTGTAGATGTGCCCGATTGGATTTTCAGCTGGCCTACCTTGCTGATCGTGATTGGCTTGCTGATTGGGTACAAACGAAATTATAACGGTCCGGGATGGTTGATCCTTACCCTTGTAGGGGTGTTTTTTACAGTTAAAAACATTGTCGACTTTGATGTGTCCAGGTACTATTTCGCAATGATATTTATTGTACTGGGCCTTGTTCTTCTTTTTAAACCTGCAAGATCAAAGACAGAACACGACCGGTGGCACGGCAAATGGAAAAGCAGAATGAAGCGTAAATACGCCGAAATGGGTAATTTAAATATACCCGGAGATGAGACTGCTGAAGACCCATACACCACCCGAGATAGAAATGACGTTATTGAATCGGTCAGTATTTTTGCCGGGAACCAGCACAAGGTTTATTCAAAGAACTTTAAAGGCGGAGAAGTAGTTGCTGTTTTTGGCGGGGCTGATGTGGACCTTAGCCAGGCCGATTTTGAGGGCGTAATTAAAATTGATGTGGTTGCCGTATTTGGTGGTGTAAAAATCGTTATACCCCCAAGCTGGGAGGTGAAATCTGAAGTCACTGCCATATTTGGAGGGATTGACGATAAAAGGGCGCTTGGGACTCCTGCTGCCGATGAACCACGCAAAGTATTAATTATTGAGGGGGTGACTATGTTTGGCGGTGTTGATATCAGAAACTTTTAAAATACATGATCATGAAATGGTTTGTAGCACGATACATTTATCAGATAATTACCGGAGAAGGTAACCATGCCCCGCAGTTTGATGAGCAGCTGAGGCTGATTGTTTCGACAGATAGTAACGAAGCACTTTGTAAAGCCGAAAGCCAAGCCGACAGTTTTCATAATCCTTTCAGGAACTGCAGGGGCGATCTGGTGACCTGGAACTTTATCTGTGTGGCTGATCTTTACGAGATACAATCGCCTGTTGATGGTGCTGAGCTGGCTTCGGTTTTGCATGAGCCAGATGATGTAAATGTGTTTTTAGACAATGTAAACCAGCATAAATCGTTCTTAGAACAGCTTTTGCCATTTTCAACCCCATCAATTAAACTGTTTTGACCAATACACCGCTGTCCATTCGCCGGATTAAAAAAATTGCCTCATTTATTTTTCTGGGATGGGTAGTCGTATTTATTGTCCTTTTTAATACTACACTGAACTTCAGCTGGCCCGTTTCTATTGCCGATAGCGTGATTACAAATGGTTTACTGGCATTGGCCTGTATCATCCTGAGCAACCTGCTGGGGTTTTACCAACCCAAAAATGAAACCATCGTTTTTGTACTGGCTCTTACCTTTATTCTGGCGCTGTTCATCACCTTTGCCAGCAAGTTTTTGTTGCTTGCGCTTTTCTCTGATCAGCAAACTTATGTCAATTTTCTGAAATTTTCGCTTACCGTACGCTTCCTGATCCTGTTTGTTTTTATCGCCTGGTGTGCCCTTGCCAATATCTTATGGTACCGCCTGGAAGAGCAATCGGCTACACAGGAAAGGTTGCTGGCTGCACAAAACCTTTCTAAGGAAGCCGAGCTGAACAAGCTGCGCCATCAGCTGCAGCCCCATTTTTTGTTCAACAGCTTAAACTCCGTCTATGCCTTAACTATAGTGAACCCAAAGGAGGCCGGAACGATGATCACTAAACTTGCTTCTTTTTTAAGGGGTACCTTAAAAAGAGATGATGAGGTTTGGGTCAATGTAGCAGAAGAAATGGAGTATATCGGGCTTTACCTGGATATAGAAAAAGTACGGTTTAGCCATCGCTTAAATATTGATGTGAAAATAGCTGAAGAAACCTTAAATTTATGCCTTCCCGGAACCCTTTTGCAGCCTATTGTGGAGAATGCGATAAAATTTGGATTGTACAACACGGCAGCAGCCATTACCATTTCGGTGGATGTGAAGCTGCAGCACAACCATCTGGTGATTACAGTGCGAAACCCCTTTGATCCCGAGTTGAAAGCAACAGGGGGGACCGGCTTTGGACTATCGGCCATCAGACGCAGGCTATATTTGCTTTTTGCTGATGAAAAGCTGCTGCGCACCGAGGCAACCCCGGAAAATATTTTTATAACCACGCTTAAAATACCTCAGCAGAATGATGAGAACAATATTGATTGACGATGAACCCCTGGCCAGGGATGTTGTAAAACATTACCTGGGCAATTTTCCTGATGTTGAGGTGCTGGCCGAGTGCAGCGACGGTTTTGAAGGGATAAAAGCCATTGCACAACACCAGCCCGATTTTATTTTTCTGGATATACAGATGCCAAAGATCAGCGGTTTTGAAATGCTGGAGCTGGTAGAAAAGCCTCCTGCAGTAATATTTACTACTGCCTTTGACGAATATGCCATTAAAGCTTTTGAAGTGAATGCCATTGATTATTTATTGAAACCAATTGAGCAGAGCAGGTTTGAACAGGCGATGCAAAAACTTCCTGCCCGGTTAAATAATGCAGATGTGGTTACACAGGAGCTGCTGGAAGTAGCTGGTTTAAGTCCGGCTCAAAACAACAGGGTAGTGGTAAAGAAGAATGGGGTGATCAAAATTATTGCGGTAGCAGATATCCATTACCTGGAGGCTGATGATGATTATGTAAAACTGAGTACGGCCGAAGGGATTTACCATAAGAACAAAACCATGAGCTTTTTTGAACGGACATTGGACCCGGGGCAGTTCATCAGGATCCATCGTTCTTATATCATCAATCTGGCACAGGTTACCCGTATAGAACTAAAAGAGAAAGACAGCTATATAGTGCTTTTGAAATCGGATATCTGGCTGCCCGTAAGTAAAACCGGCTATATAAAACTAAAGGCAGCCCTGGGGATGTAAAAGAAAATTAAACTATAGCAAATTGTATTTGCAATTAAATAAAAATCGCCCTATATTTGCACCTCTTATTAAAAAAGATTAGTCAAGATATAATACAGTTATGAAAAGAACATTCCAACCTTCGCAAAGAAAGAGAAGAAACAAGCATGGCTTCCGCGAAAGAATGGCTACAGCAAACGGTAGAAGAGTATTAGCTTCACGCCGTGCAAAAGGAAGAAAAAGATTAACGGTTTCTAGCGAAGGCCGCCACAAAGCATAATTTTTGATTGCGGTACCCACCGGTACCGGCAGATCAGAATATCTGCAGATTTGCAATCAAAAAGATGAACACATTCAATAAAGAAGAACGGTTATGTAGCAGGAAATTATTAGACCTGCTATTTAAAAACGGTTCTTCTTTTTTATTATACCCTTACCGTATTTCCTATTTATTTATTGCCGAAGCGCAGCCGTACCCGGTGCAGGTAGTGATTAATGTATCAAAAAAGCGTTATAAACGGGCGGTCGACAGGAACCTGATCAAGCGACGTACCCGGGAAGCCTATCGCTTGCAAAAGGAAACTGCACTCTACCGCCTGCTGGAAGATCCTGATCAGCTGCTGCTGCTTTCTGTACAATTTGTAGGTAAAAAGATTTACGATTATTCTTTCCTTGAAAAAAGACTTGCTGCTGCTTTGAAACGGCTGGTTATTGAAATGGAGGGGAAAAACACAGGAAAAGCTGATGGGACTGATTAAATTGCTCATCGGCTGGTTTTTTTTAGGGCTCATTAAGCTCTATCAATGGTTGATATCGCCTTTACTTGGGGCAAACTGCAGGTTTACACCTACCTGTTCTCAATATGGGATAGAGGCCATCAAAAAACATGGCCCCTTTAAAGGGGGCTGGCTTACTTTAAAACGGATCGGTAGTTGCCACCCCTGGGGCAGGCACGGTCATGATCCTGTTCCATAACATTATTTTCCTAATTTACCGTCTATGGCTACGATACTTCAAATAGAAACCGCTACACAAGTTTGCTCTGCTGCTATTTCCAGAAATGGGGAAACCATCGCCCTAAAAGAACAGATGGCCAGCAATATCCATGCGGGCAGTTTAACCCTGTTTATAAAAGCTGCAATGGACATGGCGGGTCTGCAGTTTAAGGACCTGGATGCAATAGCTGTAAGTAAAGGCCCAGGTTCCTATACGGGCTTAAGGATAGGGGTATCCACAGCCAAAGGCCTATGCTATGCACTGGACAAGCCACTTATAGCCATTGATACTTTAAAAATGATGGCCCAGGGTTTCTTAAGCTCGAATGCAGGCTACAGTGGGCTGGTTTGTCCTATGATAGATGCCCGACGGATGGAGGTGTTTACCGCAGTATTTGATGTTGCCTTAAATGCCGTAAGACCTGTTGAGGCAAAGATTATTGATGCAGAAAGTTTTGCTGCCGAATTGGGTTTGGCGCAAATTACTTTTATTGGCGATGGCGCCATGAAATGTGAAACGGTATTGGAACAGGCAAATGCCAGGTTTATTCCGGATAATTTTAATTCCGCATCAAATATGAGCCAACTGGCCGATGCTGCCTATTCAGCAGGCCGGTTTGAAGATGTGGCTTATTTTGAACCTTTTTACCTGAAGGACTTTGTAGCCACAACACCTAAAAATAAAATCTGATTATCGTTTTTTCGAAAATACGCTAAATAGGCGTTTAAAGAAGCCTTGTTGTTCATCATCTATACCAGGCATGGTACTGCTGTTTTGCGGATGTTCTACCGTATTGCCAAATTTAAAGCCCAGTCCCATGTAAAATGACGCGCCGTTATATCCCTTGCCAACAGTTGCATCCCCTTTGATGGCCCCGTTTGCCTGACTTACCGTTTTGAACAGGTTATCAGAGCCCAGGAAGACTTCAAAATTCGGGGTCTGGTACATTCCCTGCAGGCCCATGAAAAACAGGTTATTGAAATTGTAGGCTGGAATTGCGCTTACAGACAGGTCTCTGTATTTGAATTTGCTGACAAAAGCAGCCTCCCCACCTTTATAAAACAGGTTCTTGGAAACTATAAGGCTGGGGGTATAAGTAAAATCGGGTGCTGATAAAGTAAATGCTTTAGATAGCATAAAATCTACTTTTGCATTGGTTGCGCTATAGAAGCTGCTGGTATCGGCATCGTCTATGGCGATGTCTGCAATTTCATTGGCTACCTGGTTAGCCGATTTCTGTGACAGGTTTTCGATGAACACCTGTGTGTTGATTTTATTGGTATAAGCTTTTTTTCTCCATTTAATGAAACCCAGGTCTTTGAGGTTGGCCATCATAAATACGCCGCTTTTGGCCTGGTAGCTGGTACCAAAACTAAGCGCCATACCCGGGTTTCTAAAGGTTGGCACCAGGTTGCGGGCCGAGAGTTCATCTGCGTCCTGAAATGTAGAACGGTAAATTCCTTTAACCCGTACGGAGATAAGGTCGTTTGCAAAATCCTGATGCAGATAGGAGTCGGAAATATTCAGTTTATTATAGGTAATGCCACTTAACAGGCTCAGCTTAACACCAAAAGCAAGTTTCTTATTGTAGTTTTCCCTATAGGTCATGCTAAACTGATGATAAGATTGGGCATAACCATCGTTGTTAAACACATCATCGTAAGGGTTGTTGTCGAAGCGTTTATAGGAATCCAGTATGGCAAGGGTTTCGTTGGTGTAGTCCAGATGGCCATCACTACGTAATTGCCAGGAAAAGCCCAATTCCTTTTGCCATTTGTAGGACTGAAATATCCTGAAGCTGAGCAGGTAAATGTTTACATTTTCGTGTACGGTATTGATGTCACCGGTTCTTAGCGGGAGGTTACCGGCGTTATAAGTGCCTTCATTTATGGCCCTTCGGATGAGGTCGTTATTGCCTTTATTTGCCGCATTCAGCCCCAAATAGGGCAGTAAAAAGTTGGAGGCAAATTTTCGGGAAGAGTCCAGTACAAAAGTTTTCTGGGCCGGGTTTTCAAATCCGTCAAAAAGGGTTCTGGTATTGAACAAGCCATACTGCTGTGCCCTTAAAAGCAGGGGTGTACTGAACAACAAAAAGTAAAGTATAAGGTACTTTTTTACCATAGGGGATAATTGGAGTTATAAAGCTAAAGAATCTTTTTGTAAAACCTCGGGCTGTTTGTTGATTAAAATATTGGTCTGAAATTTACCCTTATCGCCGCTAAGATGGTAGGTAAAGGATTCATATTTTTTTAAGCCTTTTTCGGAAAGGAGATGTTTGTAATAGGGTAGAAAGACCTGCTTTTGAAAGATAGCCGATGAATTGTGGTGATCTACGTAAAAAATTATGTTGGCATTTTCCGGCAGCTGATTACCGGCACTGACATATGCAGGATTGCTGATGAGCAGCTGATTATCCCTGTAGCTGTTTAAAAACCTCTCCAGGGTACCGGCATTGTTTGCAAATACCATATAATTGTCTATTATGCTATAATAAGGTTTTTTGAAATTGCTGAACGCCAGGCCGAAATACGCGTATAGCAGGTCAGCTTCTTTAAATGTTTTTATATGCTCGTTATAATCTTCGCTCAGGTCGAGTAAAAGCTGCATCATTTTATCGCCGTTTGTGAGACTGATTGCGCCGATTTTTTCAGAAGTACTGAGCTGGAAGGTAACAAGCTGGTCTTTAAAGTACCTGGGGAATATATTTTCGAGGTTCAGGTGATAATTTGTGTTGATGGAGGCCATGCGCTGACTGATCTTTTTATCTTCCTGTCTGCTCAGAAACCAGTTGTTTAATTTTTCGCGCCAGCCTGCATAGTCATCTATGGCAAAAATGGTGTACGACGAGGTGGTGGCTGGAAGGATGTTCTGTATGGTGATCTTTTTGGATTGAAGCGATGAAAATAAATTGTAGTAGCTGTTCTGGTCGTTCACCAATGTTGTTCCGGTGAGCAGTACTTTATCCTTGCTGAAGTTATAGCTTAGGGAAGCAAATGCATTTTGCCGGTTTAAAACAGCCAGTTCTCCATTTAACTTGCCCGCGATGATGTTTTTGAGCAAAGCTGGTACATCATTAAAATTGATGTAAAGCTGCGCCAGGCTATTTTTAGTGAACCTGTTGCTTTCCTGTATGTATGCGATAAATTTATCGTCTTTTTTTTCGGTGTCTTTGGTCAGCACGCTTTGTACCTGCCGTTCGGAATGGGAGAGGATGGCCAGATCTTGTTTCAGGCCCAGGTAAAATACGGTACTGTCAGGTAAAATTAGCCTGCTGATCTCCTTTGCAGTTTGTGCCTGAATTTTACCGGCCTGCAGCGAGGCGAAGAGCTGCTTTATGCTTTGCTGACTGCCAAGCTGGGTACTGAAGAAAAAATCGATTTCCTGTTTGTCGCCCGCCCTGAAACTGATGTAAACTTTTTGCTGGTCTAAAGCCTGGCTGATGCCGGGTAAATTGAGCAGGTACTTTTTCAGGGCCCTGAGTAGTTTATATTTATCTGTTCCAAGTATTTCTTCGAACAGCTGCTGCTCTTTCAAAATGTCGGTTACACCTTTGTCATTTTGAAAGGAGAAAATAAAGCCGGAGCTGGCAGCTGCAGCATGCAAACCCATGTCGGTGGTATTCTGATCGGTGTTGAGCCTCGAAAAATATAAATAAGCCATAGTAACAATGGCAGCAAAAAGAATAACAATACTAATCAGGATCTTTTTCATTAGTATAGGGTTGTATGCAAATGGGTTTCAGGTGTTATCCCTACAAATTTAACTGAATACTTTGGTTATTTAATTTAATCGTTGATTTTAACCGTAAATACCGTCGTTTTGTTAATTTTGTATTATAAAAGCCGATCTATTATGAGCAGAAGAATTATCCTGACCGCAGCATTATTTGGCGCTACTGCCGTTATATTTGGTGCCTTTGGCGCACATAGCTTAAAAAATGTGCTGACGGCCGGTTCGCTTGAAATATGGGCCAAAGGCGTGGAGTATCAGTTCTATCATACTTTTGCCTTGTTGTTTCTGGCATTGTACGCCGTTCCTAACGATGGCCTGCTCAAGTGGTCGTACCGGTTTTTTACCTTAGGTATCCTGCTGTTTTCCGGTTCATTGTATCTCCTGGCAACGCGTGATATTTTAAACATTAGTTTTGTAAATTATATAGGTCCGGTTACACCAATTGGCGGATTGTGCTTCATTTTGGGCTGGTTATTGTTGTTTTTTGCAGCTTCCAAACGTAAGTTGTAATGGAGGCTGAGATGCTGGAATTCAGGGAAAGGGAGACTTTGTTTGTGGAAGTTGTTTTGCCCTTATCCCTTGCGAAAAATTATACCTACCGCGTTCCATTCGACCTGAACGATCAGATAGCGGTTGGCAAGCGTGTGGTGGTGCAATTTGGGAAAAACAAGATCTATACCGCTTTGGTTAAAAACATCGGCAAGATAGCGCCTGAACATTACGAAGCCAAATACATTATAGATGTGGTGGATGAGCATCCGGTAGTTACGGCTATACAGCTGCAGCTATGGGAATGGATTACCGGCTATTACCTTTGCAATGAAGGTGATGTAATGGCTGCGGCCCTGCCTACTGGTTTAAAACTGGCTAGCGAAACCATTATTGTATGGAAGGAAGAGGCAATGCCGGAACTGCCTTTAACGGAAAAGGAAAGTATCCTGATCAATGCACTTAGCCATCAGAAACGCTTAACTGTTGAGGATGTTTCCAGCTTACTCGGACAAAAAAGGGTATATCCGATCATCAATTCGCTGATGGGTAAAGGCCTGGTGTATATAGCGGAAGAAGTGATTGAAAAATACAGACCCCTGTTCAAGTCTTTCGTTTCACTCAGTCCTTTTTATCAGGATGAGGAAAATCTGCGGCAATTGTTTGACATACTGGAAAGGGCACCAAAACAATTGAATGCATTGATCACCTTTATTAAGCTGTCCCGACAGCAGGGCCTGGTGCCAAAACATCAATTGCTGGAAGAAAGTGACTGTGGACAGGCCGCTTTTAAAACATTACAGGATAAAGAGATTTTTACGGTCGTAAAGCGGCCGGTAAGCAGGCTGAAGGAAAACGATGACGATTTTATTCTGAATTTTGAATTGAGCCCTGCCCAGCAAAGGGCAAAGGAACAGGTTGAAGCTGAGTTTGAACAAAAAGACGTGGTATTGCTGCATGGTATTACGGCTTCGGGAAAAACGCAGATCTATATTAAACTTATCGAAAAAGCCATTGAAGAAGGCGGACAGGTATTGTTTTTACTCCCCGAAATAGCATTGACTACCCAGATCGTTCAGCGCATACAGCGCTATTTTGGAGATGCCATTGGTGTTTATCATTCTAAATTCAACAACAATGAACGGGTAGAGATCTGGAATAAAGTCTTAAACGGTAAATACCGGGTGGTGCTGGGTGCAAGATCGGCGGTATTCCTGCCTTTCAAAGAATTAAAACTGATTGTAGTGGATGAAGAACACGAACAATCGTATAAGCAGCAAGAGCCTTCACCACGTTACCAGGCCAGGGACGTGGCCGTTTACCTGGCGCACCTGCATCAGGCAAAGACCATCCTGGGATCTGCTACGCCCTCCATTGAGAGTTATTATAATGCCCTAAACAACAAGTATGGACTGGTTAAAATAACCGAACGTTTTGGTGGGGTATCTTTGCCCCTGCATCAGGTGGTCAGTATTTCGGAAGAGACCAAGAAGAAAAAAATGGTTTCTTACTTTTCTTCAGCATTGGTTGACGAAATTGCCCTCGTGATGGAACAAAAGGAACAGGTGATCCTGTTCCAGAACCGTCGTGGTTATGCCACTATTTTAATTTGCGCCACTTGCGGTTATGCGCCTAAATGTGTGAATTGTGATGTCAGCTTAACCTATCATAAAACCAGCGGCAAACTGCATTGCCATTATTGCGGTTACCATCAAAGCAGCATCAATATCTGCCCGGCTTGCGGATCGGTACACATAGAACAAAAAGGTTTTGGAACAGAAAGAGTGGAAGAAGAGCTGAAGCTGATCTTTCCGGATGTGAATATAGCCAGATTGGATGTGGACAGTACGCGGACAAAAAACGGCTTGCAGCAGATCATTTCTGATTTCCAGGAAAAGAAAACCGATATCCTGATTGGTACCCAGATGGTGGCTAAGGGGCTCGACTTTGACAATGTGACCCTTATTGGGGTCATTAATGCGGATACCTTGCTGAATTACCCCGATTTCAGGGCCTTTGAGCGCAGCTATCAGCTGCTGGCGCAGGTAGCAGGAAGGGCAGGGAGAAGGGATAAACAGGGTAAAGTAATTATCCAGGCCTATGATGATTCGCACCGCATCATTAAACAGGTGATTGAAAACCAATACCAGGAAATGTACAATGAAGAACTGGCCGAACGCAGGCAGTTTCATTATCCTCCCTTTACCAGGCTTATTTTTGTCAACATCAGGCATAAAGACCAGGATCTTTTAAATATAGCATCGCAAAAATTTGCTGCCGCCCTTAGAGGACAGCTCGGGCATCGGGTGCTTGGGCCTGAGCAACCTATGGTATCACGGATCAGGAATTATTACATCAAACAGGTAATCATTAAAAGTGACAAGGATACTTCCATTCAAAAGGTAAAATCAGTACTGAAAAATACAATTACCGAATTTCTGACTGAAAAAGATTACAGGTCTGTAAACATCCAGGTTGACGTTGATCCTTACTAAATTATTATTGGGATTGATTCTGTGCCGATTAGGGTTTTCTATTGCATTTAACGGTAAAAACATTCAATTATTAGCGTTCAAAACGCTATTTTTGAACTGAAATGGCATATAAGTTTGTTGATAATTATAGAGAGCAGGGCGCCAGAAAACGGTTGGTAGCCCATCTTGAATCGAGAGGGATTGCGGATAAAAAAGTGCTGAAAGCCATTGGCAAGGTGCCAAGGCATTTCTTTTTTGATGAGACCTTCTGGAACCAGGCGTATAAAGACATTGCATTTCCGATAGGCGATGGGCAAACCATATCCCAGCCTTATACCGTAGCTTATCAGAGCGAACTTCTACACATAAAAAAAGGCGATAAAGTACTGGAAATTGGAACCGGATCTGGTTACCAGACCTGTATCCTGATGGAGTTGGGCGCAAATGTGTACACCATAGAACGGCAGGAAAGCATTTACAGGCATACCATCAGGGTTTTACCGGGTATGGGATATAATGCCCATTTCTTTTTTGGGGACGGCTCCAAAGGCATTGCTGCGCATGCTCCCTATGATAAGATCATTGTAACCGCAGGCGCCCCCTTTGTGCCTGAAATCTTGCTGAAGCAACTTAAAGTAGGCGGTATTCTGGTGATTCCAGTCGGTGATGAGCACTCGCAGAAAATGGTGACTGTAATTAGGGTAAGTGAAACAGATTTTGAAAGGATAGAGCTGGACACCTTCCGGTTTGTACCCCTGGTAGGCGATCAGGCCTGGTAGTTAAACCTTCATGGCCCGGTCCATTTCCCGTTTAGATTCCCGGTCTTTGATGCTGTCTCTTTTATCGAATTCTTTTTTACCCTGGGCAAGTGCGATTTCTATTTTGGCAAAACCACGCTCATTGGTAAATATGCGTAAGGGTACGATGGTATAGCCCTTTTCCTCACTTTTTACCTTTAACTTTTTCAACTCTTTCTTATGCAGCAGCAGCACACGGTCGCGCTTGATCTCATGATGGTGAAAGGAACTGTGGCTATATTCGGAGATGTGCAGGTTTCTTACATAAAGCACATTGCCTATAAACATACAGAAAGCGTCGGTCATATTGGCCTTACCTTGTCTGATGGCTTTGATCTCAGTGCCCAGCAGGGCCAGCCCGGCATTATATTTATCTATAATGTGGTAATCAAAGTAGGCTCTCTTATTTTTTATCTGGATGTCGTTCTTCATAAAGGCCTGCTAATATCCGAAATTTATCTTACAATCAGTACCGGAATGGCTACTTTATGACGTACAGAATTTACGGTGGTACCCAATATCAGGTCTTTTAAACCCTTGTGCCCGTGCGCGCCCATTACCAGTAACTCCAGCTGTACTTCCTTACTGATCTGTACGATGGCTTTTACAGTGCCGCCAAAACCAATATGCGGACTGGCTTTATAACCCAGGTTAGCCAGGTTATCGCAATATTTCCTGAGGTTTTCTGTATCACTTTGTGTTTCATGGTCCATCGCGGAGTCACCATAGTATCTGGCCGCTGCGGTTTCCACCACATGGATGAGGTAATAATGTGCCTGTTTCCCTCCCTGGATAAGTGCATGACGGATGGTATTGCGGTCGTTTTTAGAGAAGTCGACCGTAATGCCTATGCGGGTATAGTTGATTTTTTCTACCTGGTCTATATCGAGGGCATCGCCATGGGGAACGTTGTTGTTTTCACGTCTAATGCGGCTTACTATAGGATAAACAAAGATGTACAAGAGCAGCAAGCCAATGAAAACAGCCAGGGGCACTATTATAGCATATACATACCAGCCACCATCAGCTCCCCAGCCTCTGATCTCTTCAATCACCAACTTTACGTTTAAGCCCACAATGATGAGTGAACTTATCCAGGCCAGAACCTTTACCCAGGTTTTAATAGCAAAACCTTTCATGGTCTTTTTATCGGAGGTCAGGTGGATCAGGGGGATTACTGCAAAACCAAGCTGCAGGCTTAAAACCACCTGGCTAAGGATCAGCAATCCGCCCAATGCGTCATCACCCAATATCAATATGGTGAAAAATGCAGGAATGATGGCGAGCAAACGGGTAATTAACCTGCGCAACCAGGGTTGAATGCGTAATTTCAGGTGACCTTCCATTACAATTTGTCCGGCCAGGGTGCCGGTAACAGTAGAGCTTTGCCCTGCCGCAATCAGTGCAATGGCGAAAAGGGCTGGGGCAACATTGCCAAATATATGCTGAAGTAATTTGTGGGCGTCCTGTATTTCTGCTACTTCATGTAATCCATTTTTATAAAAAGCGGCGGCAGCAAGGATGAGTATAGCGGCATTTACAAAAAATGCCAGGTTAAGG
Source organism: Pedobacter africanus (assembly GCF_900176535.1). NCBI lineage: Bacteria > Pseudomonadati > Bacteroidota > Sphingobacteriia > Sphingobacteriales > Sphingobacteriaceae > Pedobacter > Pedobacter africanus. The sequence goes on from NZ_FWXT01000004.1 coordinate 458,313, forward strand.
GCTACTGCAGTATCAATGAAATTGAATTTTATGGCCTCCCGGATGCCTTTGTCGTCGCGCTCAAATTTCCTGGTTTGTACCAGCGACGAGTGCAAATAAAGGTTATGCGGCATCACCGTAGCACCTATAATCCCTATGGCGATGTATAAGGCTTCGCCGGATAACATGGAAGGTTCAAATCCACGCGCTATCTCTTTAATTGATGGCTCCACAATAAACATCTCTATCAGGAAAGAGACACCCACAATGAATACCATAGATACAATGAAGGCCTCCATTTTTCGCATGCCCTTATTGAGCAGGAACAGGAGCAGCACGGTATCAAAAATGGTGATGCTGATGCCCCAGATGAGGGGGAGTCCGAATAAAAGGTTCAGACCAATGGCCATACCAATAATTTCGGCCAGATCGCAGGCTACAATAGCTGTTTGTGCCAGTCCGAATAAGGGGATATTGACCCATTTGGGATAAGCATTTCTGGAGGCCTGTGCCAGGTCAAGCCCCCTTACGATGCCCAGGCGTGCACTTAACGACTGCAGCAACAGGGCAATTAGGTTAGACATGAGCAGTACCCAGATCAGCTGATAACCAAATTTACTCCCCCCGGCAATGTCTGTTGCCCAGTTTCCAGGATCCATGTAACCCACACTTACCAGGTAAGCCGGACCAATGAAGGAGAGGATACGACGCCAACCCCTGCGTTTGCTGGTATCTACACTCTGGTGTACCTCGCTTAAGGATTGGGTGTCTTTATGTTGCTGAGCGGTTTTCATGCTTATAGTTTAATGAGGATATGTTTGGCTACTTCCCGGCTTACATTGATCTTTTTTTGTTCCAGGTTCAATTCTATGGAGCCATCAAAATCATTGATCTCCATAATTTTAACCTTTTTTCCCAGGGTAAGCCCAGATTTTTCAAGGTGTTTTAAAAATGCAGAAGAGTGTTCGCTTACACCCATAATCAAGCCCTGATCTTCAGCCTTAAGTTTATTTAGTTTAACAAAGGGAACGGCAATGAAATTTCCGCTTTTATCCGGAATGGGATCACCATGGGGGTCACTTTTAGGGAAGCCGAGGAATTCATCCAGACGTTCTACCAGGTCGGCAGATTGGATATGTTCCAGGTCTTCGGCAATATCATGTACCTCGTCCCATTTGAAATTTAATTTTTCTACCAGAAAAACTTCCCAGAGACGGTGTTTACGGACAATATTCACGGCTGCCGACTTTCCTGATGTTGTAAGCTGCACCCCCTGGTATTTCTTATAATCTACCAGTTGCTTGTCGGCCAGCTTTTTCATCATATCGGTAACGGAGGCTGCTTTTGTCTGCATTTTCTCTGCAATGGCATTGGTTTGTACAGGGGCATCGTGGTACTGTGACAGATGGTATATGGTTTTCAGGTAGTTCTCTTCAGTAAACGTTTGCATTTTTGTTTGTCTAACTAAATGTTTAGACAAATCTAAAAAAAATATTAAGAAATAATCTGTAATTTTTTTGTTTTTATTTAGAATAAAATTTGGCAGGTAAGCAGTTCTTATTCTATATTTGGCAGATATTTTTAAGATAATGGCAGCAGAACTAGATAAAACAGATTTTAAGATTCTTAAATTATTACAGGAAAACGGCAGGATGACCAATCTGCTGTTGTCGCAGGAGATCGGCTTATCGCCCGCGCCAACATTAGAACGGGTAAGGAAGCTGGAAGTATCTGGTTTTATCAAGAGCTATCATGCTTTGGTTGATGAAGAAAAGCTGGGTTTGGGTATCAAAACCTTTATACAGGTTCAGTTGGATTTTCATAAGAACAATACGATACAGATTTTTCTGGATGAGGTAAACCAGATCAAAGAGATTACGGAATGTCACCACGTAACTGGCCAGGCCGATTTTCTTTTAAAGGTATATGTCAATGACATCAAGGCTTATGAACGCCTGATTATGGATAAGATCAGTAAGATCTCTGTAGTAAAGACTTTTCAGACTATGATGATCATGTCGACTACCAAGAAGGAGCCGATTGTGCCTTTAGAGTACTGATAAGGACTAAAAATAAAGCGGCCTGCAGACTATACAGGCCGCTTTATTTTTAGGTAATCTGCCAGTTTATAGGTTCCTTTCCCAGTTCAATTAATTTTGCGTTTGCCCTGGAAAAAGGTTTGCTGCCCAGAAAGCCATTGTAGGCCGAAAAGGGTGAGGGGTGTGCGGAGGCAATAATCGTATGCTTTGTTTTGTCAATTAATGACGCTTTATTTTGTGCATACCTGCCCCATAGCAGGAAGATAAGACCATTTCGTTTTTCAGACAGTTCAGTAATGATTTTATCGGTAAAGGTTTCCCAGCCTTTGCCCTGGTGGGAGCCGGCCTCGTGTGCTTTCACGGTAAGCGTAGCATTGAGTAGTAAAACACCTTCATCCGCCCATTGTGTAAGATTTCCATGGCTGGGGATGGAAAATCCGGGAATGTCATCTGCCAGTTCCTTATATATGTTTTTTAAGGATGGTGGTACGGCAACTCCTTTTTGTACAGAGAACGACAAACCATGGGCCTGGCCGGTTCCATGGTAAGGGTCTTGTCCTAAAATTACTACCTTAACTTTATCAAAAGGTGTATGGTTTAAGGCATTGAATATATCCGCACCTTTAGGGTAAATGATATGGCCTTTCTGTTTTTCTTCCAGTAAAAAGGCTTTAAGTGATTTCATATAGGGCTTTTCGAACTCCTCATGAAGTACCTTCAACCAGCTTTCTTCTAATGCAGCAGACATGTTTTATTTTGGAATTGATAATGTTGTTAATGATTCTTTTTTTTATGGAAATCGGGCTTGTAAACTATGCCTCCTTTTTTTGTTGAAATTATAAATTAAATCTAATTTCTGGTATTTAAACACGATATTTGCAAAAAAAATATAATAGCGTATGCCAAATGTAGTTCGTTTGATTTTAGGTTTTGCAGTGTTGGGAGGTTCAATTGCCCTTATGGTCTTTGGATTCTGGGGTTGGGGGATTTTGGCCCTTTTTGTCAGTATTTTAATTTTTGTTACTTTTTTCTTCAATGAAAATATGCTGCTGGCCCAGTGGTTCTTAAGAAAAGACAATATGGCTAAGGCCGAAGTTTATTTAAGACGGATCAGCAATTATGAGAAACAACTCATTAGGGTTCAGCATGGTTATTATAACCTTTTAATTGGCTTAATTGAGTCTAGAAAAGCGCCGATGCAATCAGAAAAGTATTTTAAGAAATCACTTTCTTTAGGTTTGCACATGGACCACAATATTGCATTGGCTAAGTTGAGCCTTGCAGGAATCGCAATGGCAAAACGCAATAAACGCGAAGCCCAGATGTATTTGTCAGAGGCCAAGAAAGCAGATAAAAACAAATTACTGGCCGATCAGATCAAACAAATGAAAGACCAGATGGGGATGATGGATAAGCAGCAGCAGGTAAGATACAGATAAACCAAAGCCACATGAAAATGTGGCTTTTTTATTTATCGCTTAACCTGTCGAAATTTTCGCTTGCTTCGGCATAGGAAGTTCTGCTGATGATGTCGTCTTCCAGGTAATCTTTACTTCTGCTGAAGAACAATTGCTCGGACTGTATCCTGGTAATGAGCTGACGGATTAAGGTCAGGTCAAACGCCTCTTTGCTTAATTTGATGCAATATTCTTTTTCGGTAATTTCCAGACTTGAACTGTTCATAATCGTTATCATTTAAATCTGCATAAAAATAAAAAAGGCTTGCTGCATTTTTTGCAGCAAGCCTTTAAGCTTTTGTTATTTCTGTGTTAAGCAAACCAGGTCATCACTTCTTCTTTTGAAGGCATATTCAATTCCAGCTTCAGCTTTTTGCGCATGCCACCAAGGTCGTTAAATACCTTATTAGGATTAGCGCCTTTCAACTCTTCAAGGGTATTGATGTTCATTTTTCTGATCACCTGTACCCATTCAGCCGGAATACCTGCATTTACAAAATCTTCATCTGTAGTTACTTTAGCTTTCTTTTCAGGACGCATCTGGGGGAAGAACAATACTTCCTGTATGGTCGACTGGTTGGTCATCAGCATCACCAGGCGGTCTATGCCTATACCCAGTCCGGATGTTGGTGGCATGCCGTATTCCAGGGCACGGATAAAATCATCATCCATGACCATAGCCTCATCATCGCCTCTTGCTGCAAGTTTCAGCTGATCCTCAAAGCGCTCACGCTGATCGATCGGGTCATTGAGCTCTGAATAGGCATTGGCAATTTCCTTGCCCATTACAAACAATTCAAAACGCTCTACAAGCCCTTCCTTGCTTCTGTGCTTTTTAGCCAATGGGGTCATTTCCAGCGGATAATCTGTAATGTATGTTGGCTGGATCAGGTTGGCTTCAACCTTTTCGCTGAAAAGCTCATCAATCAGTTTGCCCCGTCCCATAGAAGCATCTACTTCTATGTTCAGGTTTTTGCAGACTTCCCTGATCTCCGTTTCTGAAAGGGCAGAAACGTCGATACCAGTATATTTCTGGATAGACTCATACATGGTCAGTTTTTCGTATGGGCCTTCAAAATTGATCTCATGCTCAGCAACTTTTACAACCGCTGTGCCGTGAATAGCTACCGCTACTTTTTCCAGGCATTCTTCTACCATGGCCATCATCCAGATATAATCTTTATAGGCCACATAGATCTCCATAGAGGTAAATTCGGGGTTGTGTGTGCGGTCCATCCCTTCATTTCTGAACATCTTACCGAACTCATAAACGCCGTCAAAGCCCGCTACGATTAACCTTTTCAGGTAAAGTTCATTGGCAATACGCAGGTACAATGGCATGTCGAGCGTGTTGTGATGGGTAGCAAAAGGACGTGCAGCAGCACCGCCGTGAATGGGTTGCAGGATAGGTGTCTCTACTTCCATCCAGCCCTGATCGTCAAAGTACCCCCTCATGGTATTGATCACCTTAGACCGGTTCATGAAGATCTGTTTGAAATGCGGGTTTACGGTCAGGTCAACATAACGTTGTCTGTAGCGCATTTCCGGATCAGTAAAACCATCGTATATATTGCCTTCTTCGTCGCGTTTAACAATGGGCAGTGGTTTTAAGGATTTGGACAAAAGGGTCAGTTCAGTAACGTGCAGCGAGATTTCACCGGTTTGCGTTGTGAAAACATATCCCTTCACGCCGATAAAATCGCCCAGGTCCATTAATTTTTTAAATACCGTGTTGTACAGGGTTTTGTCTTCACCCGGACAAAGATCGTCACGTTTCAAATAAACCTGTATCCTGCCGGTCGAATCCTGCAATTCTACAAAAGACGCGCTGCCCATGATCCTGCGGCTCATGATCCGTCCTGCAATACTGATGTTCTTATAGGCCGTCTTGTCGCGTTCGTAGTTGGCTAAAATATCTGCTGCATTGGCAGTGATTTCAAAGGCTTCGGCAGGGTAGGGATTGATGCCCAGCTCACGTAATTGGTTCAGCGAATTACGGCGCAATACTTCTAGTTCTGATAGTCCTGTACTCATATATTTTTTGTATCGGCCTTAGGGCCAGATAGCTTGATTGTGTAATAATGTAAAATTAGGCAAAAATAGGGATTTTAATCGGCATCTACAGCCTCTGCATACATCTCGTTGATGGCTTCTGCATACTTGGTTTCTATAACCTTTCGCTTGGCTTTTAATGTAGGTGTGATTTCACCTTCTTCAATGCTGAAAGGATTACGTTTGACCTTAAAATTCTTAATGCGCTCGAATTTAGCCAGTTCGCTGGACAGCTTCTTCAGGTCCTGGCCGATCCAATCCGTGATTTCTTTTTCTGCTATAAAGATTTCCGGTTTTTCGAAAAAGGATTCGGGAAGTTTAAATGCCTCCTGCATATTTTCTTTATTCGGAATGACGATAGCCGTAAGGTATTCACGTTTATCTCCGATCAGGAAGATCTGGTCTATTTTCAGACTTTTTAAATAAATATTTTCTACCGGGGTAGGGTACACATTTTTTCCGTAGGCATTTACGATCATGTTTTTAAGCCGGTCAGTAATCTGCAGGTTCCCTTTGTAGAAACGGCCGATATCACCTGTATGGAACCAATCGTCCTTATCAATTGCCTCTGCCGTTTCTGCTGGTTTATTGAAATAGCCCTGCATTACACAATGGCCCCTCACAATGATTTCACCTTCGGCACATTCAAAGTCTTCATTAAAAGTTTCATGGGTCTGAATGCTGATCATTTGTTTGCTTTCCACATCCTGTATGCCAATCTCTATTCCCGGAATTACACGGCCTACTGTACCATAAACCTGTCTGTGATACTCTGTAACAGCCATTACCGGCGATGTTTCCGTAAGCCCAAAGCCTTCTAATATTTTAATGCCAAGGTTCCCAAAAAATTCACCCACATTTTTGGGAAGGGCCGCACCACCAGAGATCATGAACTTTAGACGTCCACCGGTTTTTTCTTTTATTTTGCTGAATACCAGCTTTTCTGCAAGCGCCTTTTTTGCACTGAGCAAAATGCCCGGGGTCTTTCCAGTTTCTTTTATCCTTCTGTAGTCCTGACCTGCTTCTAGGGCCCATAAAAAGATTTTTGCCTTTACACCCCCGGCGGCAGTACCACTTTTAATGGCTTTGTCGTGAATTCTTTCCAGCAACCGCGGAACACAGCTCATTACCGTTGGTTTTATTTCAGCCATGTTCCTGGCCAGCAATTCCAGGCTTTGTGCATAAGCTATTTTACAACCTTGTGCACAGCATACATGGTAGGTCGCTGTACGCTCAAAAACGTGCGATAGCGGAAGGAAGGACAGAAATGTTTCTGTTTGATCAATTACAGGGATCTGCTGCAAACATACCTTTACGTTTTCTACAAAATTACTGTGGGAAAGCATTACCCCTTTTGGCGTTCCGGTAGTGCCGGAGGTATAGATCAATGAGGAAATATCAGCTGGTTTTACCGTACTTCGGATTTTGCCGATGGCTTCCAGTTGTGCTGCATCCAGTTTACCCGTAGCAGCCAGTACTTCTTCAAAGCTGATGATCTGTGCTTTTAGGTTTTCTGGGATATTTACTTTCTGATATTCCGGAAATGCCGGTATGATGTATTCCAGGTGCCTGCAGTTGGCTGCGATTTTCAGAATTTTTTTATACAGAAAGGTATTGCCGATCAATATGGCCCGCATACCTGAATCGTTTACGATGTAGGCGACTTCATGCTCAGACAGGGTAGGATAGATAGATACATTAATGGCGCCAATCTGTTGTATGCCCTGATCGTAGTACACATATTCCGGAGAATTTTCTATCATAAGTCCCATCCGGTCGCCCCTGGTAATCCCTTTTTGCAGGAAAAAGGCCGAGACAGCATCTGCACAATCCAAGGTCTGCTGATAAGATATTTCCTCCCAAACTGTATTCTTTTTGTGGATCAGAAATGTTTCTTCCGGTTTATGGATGTTTTCTACCACATTACGCAATAGGCTGGGTATGGTAGAATGCGCATTAAATAATTCCATGACTGCTGGTTTGGTTATTATAAAAATAGGCCGCTCCAGATTGAACTGTAACGGCCTATGCAAATATAATAATTGTATTTAAACAGAAAAACTTTCGCCACAACCGCAGGAGCGGCTTGCATTCGGGTTATTAAAATTAAAACCCTTTCCGTTTAAACCATCTGTAAAATCAAGCTCTGTGCCTGCCAGATAAAGGAAAGATTTCATATCCAGGGCAATCCTGATGCCTTTATCTTCAAAAAACTGATCTCCGGCATTTTCTTCATTGTCGAAATCCAGATTGTAAGATAGTCCTGAACATCCCCCCCCTTTGACAGACACACGCAAAAAATAGGTGGTATCCATCTGCGCCTCTTCCATCAGCTGGTCGATTTTGCTTTTTGCTTTATCAGTGATTGTAATCATTTCTTTACTATTTAGACCTGTCTGAGGTCATACAAAAACTATACCTATTCAAAAACCGGTAAGGCCGTTAATGATGAGATTTAGGCAATTCAATTGGCTCCATGCCGTTTTTAACGCGGTAGTCATTGATGGCCGATTTGATCGCATCTTCTGCCAATACCGAGCAATGAATTTTTACCGGTGGCAAAGCCAGTTCCTCAACAATATCCATATTGTCAATAGCCAGTGCCTCATCAATGTTTTTGCCTTTCAGCCATTCTGTTGCCAGCGATGAAGATGCAATTGCAGAACCACAGCCAAATGTTTTGAATTTAGCATCTGTGATTACGTTGTTTGCATCGACTTCAATCTGAAGGCGCATGACGTCGCCGCACTCAGGTGCGCCAACAAGTCCGGTACCAACTGATTTACTGTCTTTATTTAAAGTACCAACGTTTCTTGGGTTGGTATAATGATCTATTACTTTTTCTGAATATGCCATTTTATGCTGTTTTAATTTTTTTTAGTGTTCTGCCCACTCAATTTTACTCAAATCCACACCTTCTTTAAACATTTCCCAAAGTGGTGAAAGGTCTCTCAGGTGGTTAACTGCTTTTTTAGTATTCTCTATTGCATAGTCCACTTCCTCTTCGGTTGTAAAACGCCCCAATCCGTAACGGATAGAAGAATGTGCCAGGTCGTCTGACAAGCCTAAGCTTTTCAATACATAAGAAGGTTCTAACGATGCAGAAGTACAGGCAGAACCTGAAGATACCGCCAGGTCTTTCATGGCCATCATTAAGCCTTCACCCTCTACATACTTAAAAGAAATATTAGCTACATGTGGTAAGCGGTGCTGGGTATTTCCGTTTACATAACTTTCTTCAAGCTGGGTAAGGGCATTTTCAAGTTTGTCGCGCAGGGCCGATAAACGCTTGGCTTCCTCTTCCATTTCCAGGCGGCACAGCTCACATGCTTTACCAAGGCCAACAATACCAGGTACGTTTAAGGTACCTGAACGCATTCCGCGCTCATGACCACCACCGTCTATTTGTGCAGTTACCTTAACCCTTGGGTTTTTACGGCGTACATACAATACACCTACACCTTTAGGTCCGTACATTTTATGCGCGGAAAAAGCCATCAGGTCAATCCCATCGGCATTTACATCTACAGGTATTTTACCAACAGCCTGTGTGGCATCAGTCATGAACAGTGCGCCATGCTTATGCGCAATAGCGCTAATTTCTTTAATAGGTTGGATAACACCGATTTCATTGTTGCCATACATAATGGTAACCAGTATGGTCTGTTCGGTCATTGCGGCTTCAAGTTCCTGAAGGTCAATTAATCCATCTTCCTTTACTTTCAGATAAGTTACTTTTGCACCCTGTTTTTCCAGGTGCTTGCAGGTGTCCAGGACGGCTTTATGTTCAGTAGTAGCGGTAATGATGTGGTTACCTTTTTCCTGGTACATTTCAAATACACCTTTGATGCCGAGGTTATCTGCTTCAGTAGCACCTGAAGTAAAAATAATTTCTTTTTCAGTACAGCCAATCAGTTTTGCAACCTGCTCGCGTGCATAGTCTACACCCTCTTCAGCAACCCAGCCAAATGCATGGTTACGACTTGCTGCATTGCCAAATTTGTTGGTGAAATAAGGCAGCATCGCTTCCAGTACCCTTGGGTCAAGAGGTGTAGTTGCGTTATTATCTAAGTAAATAGGAAGTTCCATTATTATATATATGTTGTTATTAACAGACAAAGATACAAAAAAAGATTGCCAACAATTATAAATAATAGCTATGACGGTAGCGTTAAAACATGCATTTTTACATTCTTCTAACGTTTTAAGCAGATATGAATAAGATTGAACACATCGGTATTGCTGTAAAAGACATGGATGCTTCCTGTCAGCTCTACGAACAACTGTTAGGCACCGCCTGTTATAAAAAGGAACTGGTGGAATCTGAGGGCGTGAATACCGCCTTTTTCAAAACAGGTGAAAATAAGATTGAGTTGCTGACAGCTACCGCTGATGAAAGCCCCATTGCCAGGTTCCTGGAGAAGAAGGGAGAGGGGATACATCACATTGCATTTGACGTGACAGATATTGTGTCTGAAATGGCCAGGCTCAAAGCGGAGGGGTTCACCCTGTTAAATGAAAGACCCAAAAGGGGAGCAGATAATAAACTGGTTTGTTTTGTACATCCTAAGGGCACAAACGGTGTACTTGTAGAGCTTTGTCAGGATGCAGGATAATTTTTTCCACACATACTTGCTATTAAAAAATAAAATTCAGATATTTGCATCCTTAAAAATAAGCGACAAATAAGATATAATAATATAATATGAAAAAAGATCTGCATCCATCAAGCTATAGATTTGTAGTATTTAAAGACATGTCAAACGACTACGCTTTTTTAACAAAATCTTGTGTAGATACTAAAGAAACTATCCAGTGGGAAGATGGCAACGAGTATCCTTTATATAAATTAGAGATTTCTCATACTTCTCACCCTTTCTATACCGGAAAAATGAAATTGGTCGATACAGCTGGTCGTATCGATAAATTCAAAACCCGTTACGCTAAAAAGTAATGCTATAGAAATAAGAAATTATTTGAGTCCCGATGCTGTTGCTTCGGGACTTTTTTTATTTTTGTAGCTTATGATGATCAATTTATTTGATGATAATGCCTGGCAGTCCCTTCGCCCATTATCTTTTACAAGACCTGTTGCAGATCTTCGTGTAGGAATTCTTACGATTGCAGAGAAATGGACGAAACATCTGAATGCCGAATGCGGGTTTATCACTTTAGCACACTTATCTGTTAAATATCCGTCATTAAAAGAAGGCTGTTTGTATATCAATGGTTCTGTTTGCCCGGATGAGTCCTTACTCGAAGCTATTGTAGCACTGCAGACCGGTGAATCGCTAAAAAAAGAAGGACTCCTGATTGCCTTTAAAACTGATTATGGAACAACTGATGTGATGAAAACAGCAGATCAGTTAAAACCGAAGGAATACAACAGAGATTTTACCAGGATTGTAGTCCCTGAAGATATTTTCAGAAATAATGATATTGAACTTAGGAAGGATTTTGCACTGATCACAAAAGGACGAAGTTCCGCAGCATTGAGTGCTACCAATACCTTATTGGGTAATGACATCTTTGTTGAAGAAGGAGGGGGAGCAGAGTGTTCCACTTTTAACAGTTTAAACGGGCCTATATATATAGGCAGAAATAGTCAGGTTTGGGAAGGCTGTCATATCCGGGGTTCTTTTGCGCTGTGCGACAATTCGCAGATTAAAATGGGCGCAAAAATTTACGCACAAACCACCATTGGCCCCTACAGCAGGGTTGGCGGAGAAATTAACAATGCCGTAATCTGGGGGTATTCCTCCAAAGGACATGAAGGCTATCTGGGTAATTCGGTGCTTGGACAGTGGTGCAATATCGGGGCCGACAGCAACAACTCTAACCTGAAAAACAATTATGCCGAAGTAAGGCTTTGGGATTATGCAACAGAAGGGTTCCGGAAAACCGGCTTGCAGTTTTGCGGCCTCATCATGGCCGATCATTCCAAATGCGGCATCAATACCATGTTCAATACCGGTACAGTGACCGGTGTCAGCGCTAATGTTTTCGGTCCCGGTTTCCCCCGAAATTTTATACCTGACTTTGCATGGGGAGGCGCACAAGGATTTGACGTTTACAAATTAGATAAGATGTTTGAAACAGCAGAAAAGGTGTATGAACGCAGAAATATACCCTTTGATCAGACAGAAAAAGATATCTTGCAGGCTGTTTTTGACATGACAGAAAATTACAGACATTTTTAGACAGGTGTGCAGTCTGAAATCTTTACATAAAACCTAAAATAACAATATATTTAACAACGATGAGGAAAAAAATAGTTGCAGGAAACTGGAAAATGAACCTGGATTATGCAGAAGGCATATCTTTATTTTCAGAAATAGTTAATATGGTAAGGGATGAAAAAAAAGGCGATCAGACTGCCATCATCTGTGCACCATACATTCATTTAAACAGCCTGGCTAAATTAGGTGGCGATGTAGTGAAAATTGGTGCGCAAAATTGCCACCAGAACGATAGTGGTGCATATACCGGTGAAATATCGGCGGGTATGATCAAATCCGTTGGCTGTGCCTATATCATCATCGGACATTCTGAAAGACGTCAGTATTTTGCTGAAAGTGATGAGATGCTTGCTCAAAAAACAGTGAAAGTATTGGAAAACGGGTTAACCCCAATCTTCTGCATAGGCGAGACACTGGAAGAAAGAAATAATGGCAGTTATTTTGAAGTACTTAAAGCCCAGTTAGTAAAAGGGCTTTTCGGACTAAGCGCTATAGATTTTTCTAAAATAGTTATAGCATACGAACCGGTATGGGCTATTGGTACCGGCCTTACGGCTTCATCAGAACAGGCCCAGGAGGTACATGCTTTTATCAGAAAAGAAATTGCAGCCAAATACAGCAATGCCATAGCAGAGGAAACCACGATTTTATATGGCGGAAGCTGTAACCCTAAAAATGCTGCAGAACTATTTTCCCAGAAAGATATTGACGGGGGATTGATCGGCGGAGCTTCCCTGAAATCGAGGGATTTTGTGGATATCGTTAAAGTTTTTAATTCCTAGATGAACTACATACAGGTAACCTTCAGTTTTACGGCCATAGAGGAATATCAGCAGGATCTTTTGATTGCTGAACTGGGCGATATCGGCTTCAATACTTTTGAAGATACAGCGGCAGGTTTTATGGCATTTATTGATTTTCCCGCTTACAGCGAAGATCAGTTGGAAAAAGTGCTGGAACAGTTTGATGGTGAATTTCAATGCAGCTATGAAGTGGCAGAAATTGCAGGGAAAAATTGGAATGAGGAATGGGAAAAGAACTTTGAGCCTTTGATCATTTCCGATCAATGCTACGTACGTGCAACTTTTCATGAGCCCAGGCCTCAATATCCATATGAGATTGTTATAGATCCTAAAATGGCTTTCGGTACCGGGCACCACCAAACTACAACCATGATGATCCAATACTTGCTGGATACAGATGTGGAAGGTAAAACTTTGCTGGATATGGGCTGTGGAACAGCTATTCTGGCTATTCTGGCTGCAAAAAAAGGTGCCTCGAGCCTGGTGGCTATAGATAATGATGAAGTCTGTTACCTCAGTGCAATTGAAAATGCTGCGCTGAACAATATTGTCAATATGAAGGCATTGTGTGGGGGTAAGGAGGTTATTCCGGATCAGACATTTGATGTGATCCTGGCCAATATTAACCGCAATATCCTGTTAGACCAAATCCCCTCGTATAACGATGTACTAAGGCCCGGTGGCAGTATTTTTTTTAGCGGATTTTATGAATCACCAGACCTGGATATGATCAGGCAAGCCTGTGCGCCTTTTGGCATCCGCTATGTTAACCATAAAAAAACAGGAGAATGGGTAGCCGCTTATTTTAAGAAGGATTAATCCGCAGACCATAATAAATTATAAAGATGCGTATACACTTTATTGCCATTGGGGGCAGTGCCATGCACAACCTGGCCATTGCATTACATAAAAAAGGATACCAGGTTACCGGATCAGATGATGTTATTTTTGAACCATCGAGCAGCAGACTGGCCGGATATGGTATTTTACCAGCACAGATGGGTTGGAACAAAGCCAATATTACACCTGATCTGGACGCGGTAATTCTGGGTATGCACGCGCTTGCCGATAATCCTGAATTGCTCCGTGCCCAGGAACTCGGACTTAAGATATATTCTTACCCGGAATATATTTATGAACAAACCAAGGACAAGCTGCGGGTTGTCATAGGTGGAAGCCATGGTAAAACCACCATTACTTCCATGATCCTTCATGTACTGAATTTTTATAAAAGGGATTTTGACTACCTGGTAGGGGCACAATTGGCCGGTTTTGAAACCATGGTTAAAATTACCAGCGAAGCGCCATTGATCGTTATTGAGGGAGATGAATACCTGGCTTCTCCAATCGACAGGAGACCTAAATTTCATCTTTATAAAGCTAATCTTGCGGTGATCAGTGGCATTGCCTGGGATCATATCAATGTATTTAAGACCTATGCTGACTATGTCAGGCAGTTTGAATTGTTTATAAATACGATTCAGCCAGGGGGTAAATTAATTTATTGCAGTGCAGATAAAGACTTAAAAGAGATAGTTAAAAATGCCACCGCGGCAATAGAAAAAATTGCCTACGAAATTCCTGATCACATGGTGAAAGATGGGATTACTTACTTAATGCCGGAAGAAGTCCCGCTAAAAGTATTCGGAGATCATAACTTAATGAACCTTAACGCAGCCAAATTAATTTGCGCGCAACTGGATATTGACAACAAACAATTTGATGCCGCTATATGTTCCTTTACCGGCGCCGCGAAAAGACTGGAGCTGCTGAGGAGCGAAAATGAAACAAATGTATATAAGGATTTTGCACATTCACCCTCTAAGCTGAAAGCAACTATCGAAGCAGTTAAAGCCCAGTTTCCCGACAGGAAATTAGTGGCGTGTATAGAGTTACATACATTTAGCAGCCTGAATAAAGACTTTTTAGTTCAATATGCTGATACCATGAAGGCCGCGGATACGGCGATTGTCTACATCGATGAAAAAACTTTTCAGCATAAAAAATTAAAACCTTTTAGTAAAAAAGATGTTCAAAGAGCGTTTAAAAGAGAGCAATTGCACTTTTTTAATGACCCAACACTATTGCAGGATTATTTGTTAAACGTAAATTTTTATCGTACGAACTTACTTTTGATGAGTTCTGGAAATTTTGGCGGAGTTGATCTCGTTAAATTGGCACGTGAGTTGAATACAGTTGAGCAAGGAATTTAATACAAGATTACACACCTAAATTAATAATATGAATATCATTGGAAAAAACATTAGACAACTGCGCCAAAAAAATGGCTGGAGCCAGGGGGAAGTGGCTAAACGTCTAAATATTTCAATCCCGGCGTTCTCAAAAATCGAAACTGGTATCACTGATATTAACATTTCAAGGTTGGCACAAATCGCTAATCTTTTCGAGGTATCCACTATGGATATCATATCCAAAGAAGGGGAAAATCCTCAGTCACTTAATTTTGAAGAGATCAATGGCCTAAAAGAAAAGCTGGCGCAAAGAGAAGAAGAGATCATCAAACTTCAGAAGAAAGTAATTGATCTCTACGAAGAAATAAGAGAAAAATAATTTAAAACACCTTTCGCATTGTCAGGTGCCGCTTTCCAAAAGTGGCACCTGTTGCCTGATGGATAGCGAGCATTTTATCGTTAAAATCGCCTACCCATGAGAGCTCTAGTTCCTCATACTGGTTTAAAGGCAAAACATACTCCTTTAACTTAATGAACAATGCCGATTCCAGGCCATGCTTTTGATAAGCAGATTTTGTTCCCATAACTATTGCGCGCATACGTTTTACACCTACCCAGCGCCTGTAAACAAATTTAAGCTTTTCCAGGAGGCCCAATTTGCCATTAAAGTCTTTGATCATCTGGTTGGCATCCGGTATAATTACAACAAATGATGCGGGTTCTCCATTCACATAACCAAACCAGATCAGCTTTTCATCCATAATGGTCTGCATTTTTTCAAAACTTTCCTCCAGCGTTTCTTTTTTTATCGGAACAAAGTTCTCAAAATCTTTCCAGGCATCATTGTAAATTTCCATCAGATCGGATACATATTTTTCCGCGTTCTTCTTGGAAAAATGCTCAAATGTATAGCCGGGTTTATTGGCTACCCAGTTCGCAATTTTAGTAAAACGCTCCGGAAAGGGCTTTTTTACCGCAAGATGATTGGTGATCTGCTCGTATTCTTTCAGGAAACCATATGCAGTAAACAGCTCATGATAATAGGGACGGTGATAATTCATTCCATAGGATGGCGGGGTAAAGCCCTCTACCAGTAAGCCCCAAAAAGAGTCGTTCTCCCCAAAATTTATGGGGCCATCCATGGCTTTCATCCCGTTTTCTTCGAGCCAGACTTTCGCGGTGTCAAACAGCAGGAAAGCCGCTTCTCTGTCATTTACACATTCAAAAAAGCCGATTCCTCCTGTTGGCTGCGCGTACTGGTATGCTTTTTTATCGTTTATAAAAGCAGCAATTCTGCCAATACCGTTTCCATTATCGTCTTTTAATATCCAGCGGATACATTTGCCGTGTCCGAAGAAAGGGTTTTTGCTGGGGTCAAATATCTGCTCAATGTCCTGGTCCAGCGGACAAATCCAGTTTTTATCATCCTTGTAAATCAATCGGGCAATAGCTAAAAAATCTTTTTCTGAATGCTTTCCGGATACTGTAGTTATCTGCATTTTAGGTGAATAGGGCTGGATTTAAAATAAAAAGCATCCCATAAGGATGCCTTTTAATATTCTTTTTTAACTGCTAATAATTGTCGTCATCGTCATCGTCCGAACCAAAACTGTCAAAAGAGTCCAGATCATCTAATGGCATGTCAAAGTCATCATCATCGTCATCATATGACTTATTTTTACTTGTTCCTTCATACGAATCTTCCAGCTCTTCTTCTGGATCTTCTGCTTGACTTTTGTTGATTGGTTTTTTTGGAGTTTTCATTACAAAAAAAATAATTCCGTAAAGTGTTTTATTGATATGTTAAATTTACTAAAAATCTTTTTAAATCAAAAGAACGATGTTTTTTTTAAATTTTCAGCTTCTCAAAAGTAAGACAAAAAGAAATTCCACAAAGAATTTTTTGAAAAAAAATATGCACAATTTTTATGTGGATATCCATGCACGAAACCCTCAGATTTACGGATAAAAAAAATGGTAAAGCTATGAACTTTACCATTTTTTAACACACAAATGAAACCTGAATTGAGATATAGTTTTAGGTTAGGTAAAAATATCTTTGATCAATCCTATAAGAACGCATTTTACAAACTTCTGTTTGTTTTAATATCTATAACAAGTTTAATGCTATTTCCAGTACGTTTCATTTAAAATTAGTAAGTGGTAGGAATAATTGAGTAAACGGTAAATTACCGTTTTAAAGGGATCAAAACAGATACGTATGTACCTGAAATACCGTTCTGTCTGATCTCAATCCGTACTGGATTTACTTCAACCTGATTCAGCAAATTGATCCGTTCATTAGTCAGGCTCATGCCTTTACTCTGGTGCCGGCCTTTTTTGCTGCGCAGCGAATTCTCAATACCTATACCATCATCAATAATTTCGATCAGCAGGTGCGCAGTGCCCTGCAAATCAATCCGGATATCGATCTTTCCACCCTCTTCTTTAGGCATTAAGCCATGCCAGATGGCGTTTTCTATATAAGGCTGCAGGATCATTGATGGGATCAGCGTTTCTTCCTTGTCAATGACCGGGTTTATCTGGATGTTATATTTAAATTTTTCTCCAAATCTCTTTTTCTCCAAACTCAGGTAAAGTTCCAGGTATTCCAGTTCCTCATCCAGACTGATAAAACTCCTGGTACATATTTCCAGGTTTTTCCTGATCAGCCTGGCAAAACCGGTTAATATTTTATTGGCCGAATTGGTGTCTTTGGTATTGATGTAATGTTGTATGGAATTCATCACATTAAAAACAAAATGCGGGTTCATCATGGCCTGGAGTGCGCGCTGTTCGAGCATCAGGATCTGGTTTTTTAGCAGCAGCTGCTGTTGCTCCTTGTTTTTTTGTCGCTGTGTTACTATTACTGCAGCCTTATAAAAGGCAAAGCCGGCCAAAACAAAGATACCTCCAAGGAACCAGTAGGTTTGCCAGAAATGTTTCTTTAAAGAGAAGCTCACTTTGGCAGGCACGCTCCACCTGCTGTTATTGGACCTCGCACTGATCTCAAAAACATAATCACCTGGCTCCATAGAGGAAAACTCAAGTCGTCTGTTTTTGGTCTCTGTCCAATTGGCATCTGCTTTTAAACGATACCGATAAGTGATGTTTTTATTTTGAAAATCAATAGCACTGTAGGTAAATGTGATGTTGTTGTTTGCCGGGGGCAGTGTATACAGCGGATCATTTAGCCCCAGTTTTATTTTATTGTTTATTACGGATGAAATGAACACCTTAGGGGGTTCATTGGTCTGGTTTGCATTTTTATAAGAAAAATAGATCAGCCCGTTATTGGTGGCAAAATAAGCATAGCGATCATCTATGTACAGGCAGTTCACATCATCAGACAGCAGAGAATTGGTATATTCAAAAGCTTCAACCTTAATCTGGTTATCTTTTAAAAAGAGCTTGTTGATCCCATTATTGGTAATTACCCAAATGTAGTTGTCTTTGATAAAAAGACGCTTGCAAATGTTATCCGCCAGGCCCTCTTTTTGTGTAATCACTTTAAAGAGCTTTTTGTCCCTCAGGAACAGAATGCCATAACCATCCGTTGCCAATACAATGGTTCCGTCATCCAGTTCGCAAATGTCATTTATCCTTTTGGTGAGCAATTGGTTGTTCCCGTAATAGCTATACAAGTTTCCTTTCGAAAATTCGGAAAGGCCATTGATATTGGAAAACCACAAATTTTCTCTTTTGTCATAAAATACACGGTAGGACCTGTTGTTAAAAAAACCAACCCCCTGCCTGAAATACAACGAAGTGAACTCAAATTTACGGATCCGGTCGGGTAAGATGAAAACGCCTGAGGAAAGGGCCAGGGCCAGGCTATTGTCTTTGCCAATACTAAAGGATTTGACGACATACAAAGAATCATTGGTCTCCTTCAGATACTCAATTTTTGGTTTTTGGTCATGAATCCCTGTTAACCTTCCCATCCCATAATCGGAAGCAAAATACATGGCATCATTGAGCGTATCTAAATCAAGCTGCTTGATGGTGGCGTATTTCTTTCGTTCCGGTAACTGGATTTTACTCACTTTGTAACTGTTTGGCTGCAGAATATTGATGCTGGCATCGTCCATACCCAACCACAATCTCTGCTGATCATCCTTCATTATACTTTTTACCCCGTCAGTATTTAAGCCATTGCCACTGTTGATCAGGTACAGACGTTCTTCTTTCCTGGGCAGCATATATATACCGGAGTTGGTGGTAAACCACATGTTGTTTTTAGAATCTTTTATGACCTGACTGCTGGATATATTAATCAAATACCGAGTTGTTTTACCATAGGGTTCAGTATGGTAAATGCCATTGCTGTTGCTCAGCCATATATCGTTGTTCTTATCCAGAAAGAAAAAACCCAGGTCATTTGTGAGTAAGGTGCTGTCTATCTTTAGTCTGGTGTATTGTTGCCTTAAACCGTTGTGTATGTTCAGTCCATTGCGCCCAAGATAAGCCATTGTTTTGTCTGGCAGATTTAATGAGGTTTTATAGGAGAGGGGCAGGGTAACGTGAGGTACAATATGAAATTGTTTATTTTTAAAGACCCTTACACAGGCTTTACCAAAGGCCCAAATGTTTCCGGCCCTGTCTTCATGAATAAAGGTATTGATAAATTGCAGACTGGCATTGGCCGACATGTATTTCATAATTGATTTTCCATCGTACATCACCAACAGGTTCTTATTGGTGCCAAACCAGATGCGGCCTTTGCTGTCTTCAAAAAAAGAGACCACCACAGCATTAAATTTCAATAATTTCAGCAACTGGTTATTGGTTTCGTTGTATATTTTTCCGTTGAAGTAATAGCTGAGCTGACCATTCAGTGCCAGGAACCAGATTTTTCCGCTCCTGTCTTCCTTCATTTGCAGGATCTGGTTGTCAGGCAACCCGTCGTCTATGGAAAAGTTTTCAAACAGTTTGCCGTCAAACCGGCTTACCCCTGCGTCGCTGCTGATCCAGATATATCCTTTTGAATCCTGAAGTGTATAATAACAGTTGTTGCTGGGCAAACCGTTTTTTGTGCTGAAGTGCTGCAGATAGGTTGTTTGCGCATAACCACACAATTTAAAGCTCAAAAACAATGCAGTGACTGCTAAAAAAAACGATGCCTGCCTCAGCGTATTATTTTTCATGGTCAAGGGCGTGTATAAGATTTAATCCGTTCAGCAAAATCACTCGCCCGGCGCCTGGATACTGCAAGTTTTTCACCATTTTTGAGGATCACTTCCAATCCGTTCCTTGAATTGTACTCCTTTAGATAATTGAGGTTAACAATACTGGATTTGTGGATCCTGACAAATTGATGGTCAGGCAATATTTCCTCATATTCCTTCAATACCTTGGATACAGTGATCCTGTCCCTGTTGGCAAAGTAAAATACAGAATAATTGCTATCGGCCTCAATATGAATGATGTCGTCAATATTGACCAGGGTATAGCCCTGTCCGTTGGGCAGGCTGATCTTACGGATCTCCGCCCTGTCAGAAAGATTTACTGCGAGATTTTGCAGACTTTCGTTACGGTTATTTTCGTTTTTGTTCAATGCGATAAACCTTAGCGCCTTGTCTACTGCTACTTTGAGTTCATCAATGTCGATGGGTTTGAGCAGGTAATCGAGGGCATTGGCCTTAATTGCTTTTAAAGCATACTGGTCATATGCAGTGGTGAAAATAATATGTGCCTTACTGGATTGTGCATAGGGGATGAGCTCAAATCCGTTTTCGCCGGGCATGGCAATGTCCAGAAAGATCAGGTCTACAGAATGTTGTGTCAGTAAATTCCTTGCTTCGGATACTGACTTTGCAATACCCGATATGTGCACGTCCTCGCAATTCTCCTGTAACAAAAAGTAAAGGGAGGAGCGGGCAAATTCTTCATCATCTACAATAATTGTATTCAGCACAGCTTTAATTTAATATGGTGAATTTATTAAAAAAAAGCCATATCCCCATTTTATGCCTGCTAATAATTGATCACCTGTTCTTCCAGATGATCGGGCAGGTCGCGGTAATTGTACTGTTGCCCGCGTAACTGCGGCTCAAACCCGGCTTCTCTGATCGCATCTTGTATTCCTTTTGCCGTAAAGCGGTGCGGGGCACCTGCTGCCGATACTACATTCTCCTCGATCATAATTGAGCCAAAATCATTCGCTCCGGCATGCAGGCAAAGTTCTGCCACATTTTTACCTACCGTGAGCCAGGATGCCTGTATGTTCTTGATGTTGGGCAGCATGATCCTGCTCAGGGCCAGCATCCTGATGTACTCATCACCGGAAACCGTATTGCTGATGCCCCTCAGACGTTTCAGTAAGGTGCCGTCATCCTGAAAAGGCCAGGGGATAAACGCCAGGAAGCCCTTGGCATCGGCGGGCTTTTCACTTTGCACTTCCCTGATCCATACCAGGTGCTCAAAACGTTCTTCGATAGTTTCCACATGGCCAAACATCATAGTGGCGGAGGTGGTGATGTGCAATTGATGTGCTGCCCGCATTACGTCCAGCCATTCCTGTCCGCCGCACTTTCCTTTCGAGATCAATCTTCTTACCCTGTCGTTCAGGATCTCTGCGCCGGCACCAGGAAGGGAATCCATACCAGCTTCTTTCAGGGCCTTTAGAACTTCGGTATGCGATAAGCCTTCCAGCTTTGCCACGTGAGCAATTTCCGGCGGGCCTAAAGCATGAAGTTTCAGATCCGGATACAATTCCTTCAATTGTTTAAACAAGTCTGCATAAAACTTCAGGCCCAGATCGGGATGGTGCCCACCCTGCAACAGCAGCTGGTCGCCTCCCAGTCTGAAAGTTTCTTCAATCTTTTGCTTATAAGTTTCAATATCAGTAATGTAACTTTCTTCGTGGCCGGGCCTTCTGAAAAAATTACAGAATTTACAGTTGGCAATACAAACATTGGTTGTATTCACATTCCTATCGATCTGCCAGGTCACTTTTCCACTGGGTACCTGTTTTTTTCTCAGTTCATTGGCTACATAGGCCAACTCAGCAGTAGCTGCATGATGATATAAAAAAACACCCTCTTCTTTAGTTAAAAAGTCGAAATTCAAGGCCCTGTGTAGTAATTCGGCAGTATTCATGGTACAAATATACCATAAGTTGTTTTGATCAATATAATTTGTTTGTCTTAATTAGCGACACTTCTATTTCCAATCGCATAATTCCTATCTTTGGCGCAACTATTTTCAATTTATGGTAGATTTTAATCGTTTTACACTAAGTAATGGCTTACGTGTGCTGGTACATGAAGATGATACTACACCGATGGCAGTGCTGAATATTTTATATGATGTTGGTGCAAGGGACGAAGAAGAGGGAAAAACTGGTTTTGCTCATTTGTTTGAGCACCTTATGTTTGGAGGCTCGGTAAACATACCCAGCTACGATGAACCCTTACAACGGGTGGGGGGCGAAAACAATGCCTTCACCAGTAACGACATTACCAATTACTACATCACCCTCCCGGCGGTTAACCTTGAAACTGCTTTTTGGCTGGAGAGTGACCGGATGCTGAGCCTTGCTTTTTCAGAGAAAAGCCTGGAAACGCAGCGAAATGTGGTTTGCGAAGAATTTAAACAACGCTACCTGAACCAGCCTTATGGCGATGTATGGCTAAAACTAAGACCATTGGCCTATACCACACACCCTTACCGCTGGGCAACCATTGGTCAGGACCTGAAGCAAATTGAGGATGCAAAAATGGAGGATGTAAAAGCATTTTTCAAAAAGCATTATAACCCTCAAAATGCCATCATGGTTGTAGGTGGAAACGTAAAAACAGAAGAGATAAAAGTTTTGGCAGAAAAATGGTTTGCACCAATTCCGGCTGGCGAAAAATACCTGAGGAAGCTGCCGAAGGAGCCTCTGCAAACAGTGGAGAGAAAGGAAACAGCAACCGCTGATGTGCCTTTAAATGCCATTTATATGGCTTTTAAAATGCCAGCCCGGGTCGATAGCGATTATCAGGTATACGATCTGATGTCGGACGTATTGTCGCAGGGGCAGTCATCCAGGTTGTACAACAGCCTGCTCAAAGAGCAGCAATTATTCAGTGATATTCATGCCTACATCACCAGCAGTATAGACGAAGGGCTCTTCATTATTGAAGGTAAACTTGTAGAAGGTGTAAGTATAGAAAGGGCAGAAGCAGCTATCTGGACAGAACTGGATAAGCTTAGGGCAGAGCCGGTTGCCGAAACGGAAATCACTAAAGTGAAAAACAAATCAGAATCTATAATGGTATTTGCCGAAATGAACCTTTTGGATAAAGCCATGAACCTGGCTTATTATGAATTGCTGGGGGATGCCGGGGGACTGAATACCGAGATCGATAAATACCTTGCTGTTAGTCCGGAACGTATTCAGCAAGCTGCCAAAACTACTTTTGTGAAAGCACAATGTTCAACTTTATATTATTTAACCGCCAACAATGCTTAACCGTACACTAGCCCCGGAATCTAAACAGGTAGAGGACATCAGTTTCATCGAACCTTTAAAACAAATACTGGACAATGGTATACCGGTTTTTACCATCAATGCCGGTAAACAGGAGCTTGTGCGCATAGAATTTATATTCGAAAACGTCAACTGGGATGCCACAAAACCATTGCAGGCCATCGGTGTCAGTCACCTGGTCAATAATGGAACAGCCTTGTTAAGTGCCAGGGAAATTGCAGATAAAGTAGATTATTACGGCGCTTTTTTGCAGACCGAATATGGTGCCGATCAAACCTGTGTAAAACTATACACCCTGAACAAACACCTGGTTTCCGTATTGCCCATCATCAGGTCAGTTCTTAACGAAAGCATTTTCCCTGAGCAGGAACTGGCTATTTTTGTTCAGAACCAAAAGCAATCCTTACAGGTAAACCTGCAAAAGAATGATTTTCTGGCCCGTAAGCATTTTGCGAACACGCTTTTTGGAGAAACACCATATGGCTCTAATATCGGTGCTGCCGATTATGATGCATTGACAAGGGCTGAACTGATCAGTTATTTTAAGGCCGCTTACAAGCCAGAAA
Organism: Pedobacter africanus; assembly: GCF_900176535.1. Lineage (NCBI taxonomy): Bacteria > Pseudomonadati > Bacteroidota > Sphingobacteriia > Sphingobacteriales > Sphingobacteriaceae > Pedobacter > Pedobacter africanus. The sequence continues at coordinate 482,116 of NZ_FWXT01000004.1, forward strand.
ACTGTACAATTTTTGTAGCAGGTAAGTTTGAACAGAAAGAATTCGATATCCTAAATAGTATAATCGGGAAAGACTGGGACAATACAGAAATTTCTGTCATTAATAAATTCAGCTTTGCTGCGGTACCGGGCGGAGATGTTCTTATCGAGAGAACAGAGGCCATTCAATCGGCCATCAGAATGGGCGCATTGGCGATTAACAGGAACCACCCTGATTTTCCGGGATTCCAGGTGCTGAACTGCGTACTTGGTGGTTATTTCGGATCGAGGTTAATGGCCAATATCCGGGAAGATAAGGGCTATACCTATGGTATCGGTTCTGCGGTAGCATCTTTGAAAAATGCCGGATACTTTTTTATAGCCACAGAAGTTGGTGCTGATGTTTGCAATAGTGCCCTTAATGAGATCGAAAATGAGATCAGCCTGCTTAAAACTGAACTGGTGGCAGATGAGGAGCTTGCTCTGGTACGTAATTACATGCTGGGCGCCATGTTGGGTAGCCTGGAGAATGCATTCTCACATGCCGATAAATTTAAAAATGTATACTTCTCAGGACTGGATTACAGTTACTACGAAAACTATATCGAGACGGTGAAGACCATTACCGCTCCCGAGCTGAAAGCACTGGCCAATAAATACCTCAATACCGACACCTTTACCAGGGTAGTGGTAGGAAAAAAATAAAGCCTATCCTGGCTATTCTACTTTAGCCAGGATACCTTTTTGTTTATCTGCCTGAAACATTTTCTTAGAAAATGCCACATAATCATTGTACTTCTCAGGGGGATATTCCCTGCTGATCATTGTTTTTGTGCGCGTGTAAACCACTGTGTTGTCCTTTAAGGTCACTTTAGCTGTATACTTTCCAAATTCTGATTCTATCAGGATGTCCTTAGGCATAAACTCTACCTTATATCCTTTGGGAAGGGTATAAATAATTTCATCTTCATCACAGTAACCGTACGCAATGTTAAAAGATGTTTTACGGTTTTCCAGCGCAGTAAGGCTTGATTCCTGTCTATTGAGCAGGTTAAGCGTAACAAAAAGTTTGTCGCCCCCATTAGCCAGCAGCTGAGTGCTTTTAAGGTTTATTTTTTCATTCAATACAGGCGACTTTTTGTCTGGCTGGGTATAACTGAGGGTATTGATCTGCATGTTCGGGATACTCAACGTGTTCATTATCCTTTTTCGCTGTAATGAGGGATCAGCAAACAACATGGCCATATTGTCTTCATACTGGGCATTCCCATACCGGGTCTCAATGCTGATATCAGCGGAACCTTCCTCATCAAAATTTACTTTTGTATTTCTTTTCTGATAATTACTGGCAGGTTCATACGTAGGGGTCTGAACCAGTTTCCCTCCTTTTTCTGTAACCAGCAATACCGTTCTGTTCGAGTTGCCATTGCCAATAAACCCGATGGGGGTTCGTTGACTGGTACATTCCAGCCAGATGGTGTCTTTTTCAAGTGGTACACATAAAATCATATGGTTGGCCTGGCCCATACTTGCAAAGCTTTTGTTTAATGAGGGCATATCATTTCCTATAACAACCAGGTTCGATTTTATACCCGCTACTTCAAGCAGCGCTTTCATAAAGTTGGAAAGACCCTTACAGTCACTGTAGTTTACTGCATATACTTTCTCTGCTGCTATAGGCTTGTACCCACCAATCCCCAGCTGTACACCTACATACCTGGTATTGGATTGCAGGTAATTGTAAAGGATCCCAATTTTCTCCTGATCTGTTTTTGCATCTTTAACAAGGGCTAGTATTTTTGTCTTTGCCGTCTCGGGAAGTACCTGCAAACCATTGCTTAAGCCATACATCCAGTTGCCAAAATTTGTCCAGTCTTCAATGTTGGCTTTCGAGTTGTCGTATTCAAACTGGTTGGGTGCAACATTTACCCAGGGCATTACATTTTTTAAACCTGTGCTCATGGGTTCAAATTCCAATGCCGGTACATTTCTGCATCCCCATTTGTACTCCATCTTATCTTTTACCTTCAGGGAATCCGTTTTTACATTCTTGTGTTTAAGGTATTTGAAGGTCATGCCCTCAGGAATCCGGAAAATGAAATCTGATTTCTCTATTGCATATCCCCAGGACCTTGCAGGATACCATGTTGGATAAGAGCGAATGCCCCTGTAATCCACAACATAGCTGTATTCAATGGTATAGGGATAACCGGTATGTAAAAACTCCAGGAATTTAACCCGGTCGTCCTGATATAAGGTACCTTCCGGTACAGCGCTTTTGTCTTTAAAATCAGCACTTTTATACTCCTTTATCTTAATCCCCTTGTCATTATAAAGACATGCCTTTAAATTGGATATGCTGGAAAAATTATCATAGAACTCGTACATATTTGAAGCCTTTTCCCCATTTTGATTCAAAATGGTAACCGCAGTTTTGTAGGTTAATGTTGCACTTGAAGGACTTTTAACCTCATAAATCTGTTCTTCATCTCTGATCACCACCGATGCATCTTTAGTCAGTTCTGCAGGTATCCTGCTTATATCATAGTTGCCCTGGGCATGCACTTTTGCCATGCCCAGCAAAGCTGTAATAAAAAATAAATGCCGCTTCATCGTTTAACTTTTCTTAAATACAATCTGCTCAGCCTGCTTCCTTACTACATTTTTAAAAAGTTCTTTCAGGTCCTGATATTCCTCAGGAGTAAAGAAGGATTTTCTAACTTGTATTTTGCTGGTGATCATCAGTTTATTTTGGTCTATGGCAAACAGGAATGTAAATGATGCCTTATCTTCAGGTAATACTATTTTTTCATTTTTTGGTGTTTTATCCAATTGGTATCCTTCAGGAAAATCTATGGTAATACGGTAATTTTCTTCTGTAGGATAGGCAAAGTCGACCGGAAACACCCTTTCCTCCTGCCGAAAAGGGTTCTCCTTTGTTCTTTCAAACAAAAGAGGGGCAAAGTAAGCCAGGTTCCCTGCTTCCTCAATATTGTCCTCAATCAGTACATCCATAGTCTCCACCAGGGGTTCGGCAGGATCGTTCAGGTTATCTATCTTATAGTTTTTTACGCCTAAGCCTGTTTTTCCGGTTTTATAATCTTTTAGATAATCCAACTCATTGGCAGCAGAACGGTATTTATCCCTAAGGTTTAAAGCTTCATAACCTGTTGAGGATAAGTAGAGCTTGCCGTTAAATTTGTTTTCTTTGTCTAACGTCAGCATCATGGAAATGCTCCTTCTGCTCGGATGAGTTGTTTCCAGCGAAATCCATTCCGCGTTCTCATTGGCCAGATCTATCTTCAAACCTTCGTGGTTTAAATTCTGGTAAGCAATGAGGTTAGGCGCGTGGTCTTTATCGGTAGCGTCTAGAAGGATGGTCTTATCACCAATCACCGCCTGAACAAGGACATTGTTAAAATCCGTTAGCATAGGAAAGCCCGGGTGCGCGCCGTTCTCCCTTGTGCTCAATAACACCGGCGAAGCGGTAATATTTGCCTCGGTTAAAAGCGTCAGTAAGCAAAGGTTGATGTCGGCTGAATTTCCTGCTTTCTTTTCAAATACGGCTTTGGGATTGGTTTCTGATGTGTAAAAATAATGCTCCTTATTCCATTTGATATTGTTCTTTACATAATTAAATATGAGTTGCGTTACGTTATCAGGATTGGTTTCACTTTTTATGATGTCTTTTAAAAGGCTTTTGCTATAGCTCCTTCGGTTGATAAAGGCCCCAAAATTTTCCTCTCCTTTCAGACCCTTTACAATTTGAGGCCATGAGGAAGTGATTTCTTTGTAAACCTGTCCCGGAACAGTTACTGAACTCAGCTCAAAGCCTATTTTGCTCAAGTAGTCGTCCATCGTGGTAATGAAGCTCTCTTTTTTCAGGGCTGGTACGTTTTCTGCCCGGTAAACTTGTTTTGAACAGGCCGCGGTAAGGGATTGCTGTCCAAGTATGAAGGTCTTGTTAACCATTTCCTGTTTAGGGTTCAAAAATACGTAGCCGCCAGTTCGAGGTTTGTATTTGTAGTATTCCGGTATGGTGATCTCGTATTCAGAATATAGTGTAGGGATCTCTCTTTGAAAGTACCAGGGCTTAAGTGTAAATATAAAATCAGAAGTCATCTTGTATTTATATTCCACAATAGAGCCTTCCTTTACGTTAGGCAATGCAAATTTTTTAACCGTATAATTTTTATCCTGTTTTTCTGAGAATTTTGCGTCCTTGTTTAGCTTACTGGTAACAATTTTGCCATCTTCCAGGTTATAAGTGGCCGCATCCATGTAATCCAGCTTAGTCTCATCGGAGTTTCTTCTGTAGAATGAAAGTTCCAGATTTGCATAGTCATAACCGGCCTTACCGATGATCTTGTAGCGGATATGCCTTTCAAAAACGTAAACAAAATCGCCTGTTTTAGGGCTGACATCAAAATAACCCTTTCCTACATCAAATAAAGTTATGGCCGCAGCAGCAGAATCTGCACCACTGCCCTTCGTGTCAAATTCACTAAGTTCTATTTTTCCATATTTAAATGTTTTTGGTTTGCTAACCACCGTTAGCTGTGCATAGGAGAAAGATGCCAGTAAAAACAGGCATAGCACCAGGGCGTTTTTCTTGTTCATGTTAGCGATAATTTGTTTGCACAATTATAACATATATCATGAGAAGAAAAAAAATTATTTATTTAATTTTCAGCAAACTAACTACACCATCCATGGTAGCCACCAAAACAGTGTTTTTGTCAATTACATTTACCGTGTTCACCATCGAGTTGTCTATTTTATGCGCCCATACTATTTTGCGTAAGGTGGGGTCAAAGGCATACACTACACCGTTTCGCGTGCCGAAAAATACCTGCTTATCTTTGGCTATCAGCATTGAAGGTACGTGTTCATAACCAAAACCCAGGTTTAAGCGCCAGGAAATTCCCGGATCGGTTGCCTGTGTCCTATAGGCTACCACTTCATCGTTCATGGTTTTTCCAAAAATCATGCTCCCATCTTCTGCTATCCCCGCAGATTCACGTACCGTTGCTTCCTTATTTCTCCAAAGTGTAGTTCCACTATTGGCATCCACTGCAGTAAGCACCCGGTCGGGTGCCACAAAATAAACAATATCATGGTGTGCCATAGGGGTACACATGGCTGGCGAGAACATGCGGTTTGCGCTCCCATTATTCCATTTCCACAGCAAAGAACCGTTGCTTTGGTCCAGTGCGTACAAATGCCTGCCCCAGGAACCGAAAAAGACCTTGCCTTTGTACAGTAGTGGTTTTCCGACTATAGTGCCTTCCACTCCGTTAAATGCCCAGAGCTGTTTACCCGTTTGTACGTTTATCGCCCTGAAATTATTGTCGCTTCCGCCAATGTAAACAATACCGTTTTCAATAACCGGACTTCCCAATACTGAAGCTTTGGTTTCAAACTTCCAGATCTGTTTACCGCTGCCCGTATTTAAGGCATAAATAAAGCCATCTCCAGAACCGAGCACTACCGTATTGCCGCTTATTGCCGGAGAAGAATAGATGGCCCCCTGGGTTTTATGAACCCATTTCCGATTGCCATTTTTAATGGACAATGCCTCTATTTCGCCAATATGGTTGCCAAATATAACGAGGTCTTTTGTTGCCGCAGGTGTGGATATGACGTTAGCTGTAGCATGGTAATTCCAGGCCTGTTTTACCTGCGGATAGATACTGTTGATCTGGTAAGATGGCCGCTCAGTTTTCGCTGTGCTGCCTGCAGTAAATTTACCCAATGCAATTTTTCTCCATGGCCTTTCCAATTCCATTCCAGGTTTTTTAACCGCAAATAAAACCGAATCACTGCGCATAGTTACCATGTTGTAACCGCCGATGCTGTCTTTAGCCCTCAAATTGGAACGACCCATAGTGCCAGGTACACCCTCAAAATTCAGGGCCTGGTTGGCATGGCCATGTCCGCATATGGCATATTGTATATTGTATTTTTTTATCCTGTTTGTGGCTTCATACCAGTTATCCAGACTATTATCGACAGGGTAGTGATTAATGAACACCACCGGCATGGTTGCAGGGGTATTCTTTAAAACCTTATCCAGCCAAACAACCGCATCTCTCGGAATATGGCCGTCAGACATCCTTACATAAGGCCCGGATGCACAAGCTATAAAGCGATAACCTTTATGGTCTAAAGTAAATTTATCGCTTCCAAATTCCTTGATGAAATCTACCCCTCCCGATTCAGACCACCCGGTATCGTGATTGCCCGGGATCACATGAAAGGGGATTTTGAGGGAGGCCAGTATAGATTTCGCCAGCTTAATTTCAAGCCTCGTGCCCATTTCTGTTACATCGCCGGTAACCAGTACAAAATCCAGGTCTGTTTGTTTATTGATGTCGTCCACGGTTCTTCTCAGGTCTTCCTCACCCGTTGCCGTACCCACATGTGTATCGGTTACAAAAGCATATTTAAAAGTCTGGGCACTTGTGTTTAAAAAGCAGAAAGTCAGTAAAATGAAAAAAAAGCTGTATTTCATGGTCTGTTACATTTGTGAGGGCTCAATTTACGTTTTTTTTGCCAATCGTTAGCTGAGTGTAATGTTTTACTTTCAGTATGCTTTATTTCCAATACTATTGCACATTTTCAATAATAATCGTACTTTTGCCCGGCAAATAGTAACTCTTAAATTATTTGCTATGCAACTCGATCCCAATAAATTTATTGCCGAAGGTCTTACATACGATGACGTATTATTAGTACCCGCTTATTCCGAAGTTCTGCCACGTGATGTGGATACCGGAAGTTTCTTAACCAAAAAAATACGTCTGAATGTTCCTATCGTTTCTGCTGCAATGGATACGGTAACTGAAGCCGGTCTGGCTATTGCTATTGCTCAGGCTGGCGGTATCGGCATGCTGCATAAAAACATGAGCATAGAGCGTCAGGCAGAAGAAGTCAGGAAAGTGAAGCGTTCGGAAAGCGGAATGATCCAGGATCCGGTTACGCTGAGCGAAAATGCCAGGGTTGCCGATGCTTTCCAGATCATGAAAGATTTTAAGATCGGTGGTATTCCGGTTATTGACAACGAAAATAAACTGGTAGGTATCATTACCAATCGGGACCTGCGTTTCCAGAAAGACATGCAACGCAAGGTATCGGAAGTAATGACCCGCGAAAACCTGATCACTGCTCCTGAAGGAACGACCCTTTTACAGGCAGAAGAAATTCTGCAGGATTATAAAATTGAAAAACTCCCTGTAGTGGACAAGGAAGGTCACCTGGCCGGACTGATTACTTTCAAGGATATCCAGAAATATAAAAACTACCCTAAAGCCTGTAAAGATGAGCGCGGACGCTTGCGTGTTGGAGCTGCTGTAGGTGTTGCTGCTGATAACATCGACCGTGTTGCTGCGTTGGTACAGGCAGGAGTAGACGTAGTTACGGTTGATACGGCGCATGGCCATTCCAAAGGGGTTATTGATATGGTAAAAGCCATCAAACAAAGATGGCCGGATTTACAGGTCATTGCGGGAAACATCGCTACAGCAGAAGCAGCCATTGCTTTGGCCGCAGCTGGTGCTGATGCCGTTAAAGTAGGTATCGGTCCGGGGTCTATCTGCACTACCCGCATCATTGCCGGAGTAGGGGTACCCCAACTGTATGCTGTTTTTGAATGTGCACAGGCGCTTATCGGAACCGGGATTCCCGTAATTGCAGATGGAGGGATCAAACAAACGGGAGATATTGTTAAGGCTATTGCCGCCGGTGCAAACGCAATCATGGCAGGCTCACTGTTTGCTGGCGTGGAGGAATCACCGGGTGAAACCATCATTTATGAAGGACGTAAGTTCAAATCTTACCGTGGTATGGGCTCTGTAGAGGCCATGCAGCAAGGTTCTAAAGACCGTTATTTTCAAGATGAGACCGATGTAGTGACCAAATTGGTGCCGGAAGGCATTGTAGGGCGTGTGCCTTATAAAGGAACACTTGCCGAGGTTATTTATCAATATGTTGGCGGTTTAAGGGCGGGTATGCACTATTGTGGTGCAGCTACAATCGACGACCTTCAGAAAGCCAAATTTGTACGAATTACCGCTGCAGGTATGAGAGAAAGTCACCCGCACGATATTTCCATCACCAAAGAGGCACCAAATTATTCAAGATAATTTAAGTGATGATATGGAATTCCCTGCTGAAAAGCGGGGAATTTTTTTTACAAAAACTCGTCCGGACTGATCTGCCAGGTCCATGGTTTTTTAAAGCTGGTAAATGTACGGAGGTTCTTCAGGGGTAAAGGCTGTTCAAAAGTCTCATTTGCTGATGCTTTATTATCAATAGTGCCACTGGTAACGGTACGTTTCTTATTCACAAAATCGTATTGCTTGTCATTCATTTCACCTGAACCTGTATGCCAGGTATAGTTGTTCGCTTTCGTCAGCCGCCATTCCTTATCCTGATATTTAAAGGTATAAAATAGTTTCCAGCGCCAGTTGCCCCCGCCTTCAAAACTCAATGAAAGCGCATTGGAATCAATACTTAAAGGCCTTATGGGATCGCCCATGCCGCCACCTTCCTCTGACCGTAAGATGAAATTGTTATTTTGCGTAACCAGTTTGTAAGCTCCAGAGGCTGAGCGTCTGAAATATATGGCCAGTATTCTGGGTTTTTGCACCTCAGTAATGATTTCCGTTTCATTGTCGCCATAAGCACGATTTTCTTTAACAGGCCTGTAAAATTCCATCACAAGGACCAGGTCGCTGATGTTGTCATTGTTCAGATCGCCCTTTACGCTGTCTATTACTTTCCAGGTTGGCGGTACAAGCGAAGCAATGGTTTTTCCTTGTTCCGGAACCGTGGGGAATTTAAAGGTTTGTGCATATAATGCCGTATGGCAAAGTAAAAGAAAGCCAATCAGTTTAATTCTCATATCAAATGGAAAACGAAAGTTATAGCGAAATAGTGTCGGCAACACCTGGTTTGGGCAACTGAAAGCAAAATGAAACTGACCTGCCGCTTATATTTACTTTTAATTCGCTGCCGTTCCCTTTCAGGTATTCACGGCAAAGGTGCAGGCCCAGTCCGATTCCTTTTTCGTGCCCGGTACCGGAAGTGGCCTCAAATGCGCTAGTGTTGGTAATGCTCTCTATATTCAGCTCATTCGAATTTGAAGTTGTATTGTTTACGCAGACTTCTATACTGGTTTTATTTTTCGTCAAGCTGATGCCAATGCTGTGCGAGGGCGGGGTAAACTTTATGGCATTGTCAATCAGGTTCCGCAATACCAGTTGGATCTGGTTTTCATCGGCATATACCAGTGGATGTTGCGGGGCCTGAAGGTTAACGGCAATTCCTTTAGCTTGTATAAGTGGTGAGTATACCAGGACCAGATCTTCTGCCATGAGTTTCAGGTCAAACACCGTGGGTTGGTTTTTTAGGCCCTCCATCTGGCTTTTGGCCCAGTACAACAGGTTGTTCAACGTATTGTGTATGGTATCGATGTTTTTTTTATTCTCATTCAGCAACATTTTTAACTCATCCAGACTAAGCAAGTCCATGTCTTTTAAGGAGAAAATGCTGACCAGGCTGGCGAAGGGACTTCTCAGATCATGCGCAATGATAGAAAACAACTTATTTTTTACCGCATTGGAGGCTTCAAGCTGTACAATACTCTCACTAAGCTTAAGCGTGCGGTCTTCCACTAGTTTTTCCAGCCGCTGGTTCTGTGTCTGCACCAGTAAAAGATTCTCATCTCGTACCAGCTGCTCATTGCGGATAATGGTGCGGTAACGATCGCCCAACGCAAAAGCAAGCAGTAAAAGCTCTATGGTAGAGCCTATGGGTACCAGCTGAAAACTAAAATCCCGGAAAGGTAAAATCCCTTCCATACTGATCACGGCAAGGATGATGGTAAATGCAATAAATGTCCAGGCCAGGATGAAATATTTTGCAGGTGCATGCCCTTTTCGGTAGGCCAAAATACCGTATGTCCATAAAATGATGGCCGAACTTATGGAAAGAAATTGCGCTAGGATGGCCGATATACTTTTAAGACCGGCAGCGCTGGTCAGCAGCATAACGATACTAAGCCCGATCAGTGCTTTACATACTTTGCTGAACGAAGGAAACAAGGTGTGCAGGTTCAGGAACTTGCTGGAAAACAGGATGCCCGAAATGATGGATATACTCAGAAAAAGATGGGGATAAAGGTTCAGCATGATCCTGAACTGATCGCCCAGCAAATAGCTGTAACCCCTTAAATACCCCACCACGTATACGGCCAGGGAAATCACATAAATGCTGTAATAAAGATAAGTCCGGTCTCCTATGCTGAAAAAAAGGAAGATATTAAAGACAAACAGTGTAAGCAATATACCAATATAAATAGATTGCATGCTGTTTTTTACAGATAAACCAGGTACAAAATTTTCGGAAGTGGCCATTTTTATGGGCAGGAGCAAAATATTATTGGTTTTAACCCTGAGCCAGATGGTCGAAACGCCAGGGTTTTGGCCCTGCTCGGGTAAGGGAATGATGTAGTTGTTCCTGGTAATTACTCCGGGTACCGAGGGCTGTATTGATCCTGCACTTTTATGGATCAATTGGGTATTGGTTTCAACATAGCAGTCAATATGTTCTATGTTTGGCACATCTATCACCAGGTAATCCCTGCCGGCAACGGCACTTTTGTAAGTGATCTTTACCCAAAAGGCAGATTTTGTATTTCCTAAATTGAGGACCTCGCTTTTGCTTTGTTGAAACTTTCCCCTTTTTTCCAGTACTTTAACCCCGTCAAAAGTAATCCCCGCCTCCTTATCTTCAAAATAGCTTACCTGTTTACCGATATTACCATAGGTATAGCTGCTGTCCAGCAGTATAGGCTGCGCCTTTGTATTAAAACTCAAAAGGCACAAAAGAAGGATAAAGAGGCTGAGCAGGCGCATATAGCTTTAATAAGGACTTGTGCCTAATGTAAACAAATTACAGAACAAAAGAAAGATGAACTGCAATTTTACGGGGCCGCCTAAGTATCTTTCCGGAGCACTTCAAGAGGCGGATGGTTGAGCACGCTCCGGCTGCTCCATACACCTGTAATCACTACCAGCGAAACGATGGTGATAAAGAATGTCGCTATTGGCCATAGGGAAGGTGTGAAGCTGCTTGCAAAACTAAACCTGGCCAATGCCCAGCTTCCGCCCAGTGCAAGGATCATCCCTGCAGCAGCGGCAACAGCACCCAGAAACAGGTATTCCAGGGCTGTGATGAGCAGGATTTGCTTGCGGCTGGCACCCAGGGTTCTGAGCAATATGCTTTCGCGAATGCGTTGTCCCTTACTGGTCAGCACGGCCGAAAGTAGTACAACCCAGCCCGTAGCCATACTGAAAATAGCCATGAAACGGATTACAAAGCCGATCTTGGACAGCAATTCATCCAGTATTTCCAGTACCAGCTCAAGGTCTATGACCGATACATTTGGAAAACTCCGCACTACAGCTGTCTGAAACGCTGCAGATGCCTTACCAGAAGGTACACGTGTCGTTAGTACATAGAATTTGGGCGCATCTTCCAGCACGCCAGCGGGAAAAACTACCCTGAAGTTGGTCTGCATCCGGCTCCAGTTTACCTCCCGCAAACTACCTACTACAGTAGGAACCAGTATGCCCTGCACATTGAATACGATCTTGTCGCCCACATTTACATGAATTCTTCTGGCATAGCTTTCTTCCAGGGATACGTATACGATCTGGTCTGCCGCAACTTTTCCACTCCATTTACCAGCTGTAATCTTTTCGGCCAAAGTAAGGGTATCCTGCCAGGTTACCCTCAGCTCCCCTTTAAAAGCCCGTTGCGAGGGTTCCTGCTGTCTGCCACTCTTGGCTTGCCGGTTATCTACACTATCAGCTTTAGCCAGTTCATTAGCTGTTTTGCCATTGATTTCTTCAATACGTACCGTTACAATGGGTACCTGGCTCATTACCGGCAGTTTTTGTGATTTTACCAGTGCAGCCATTGCCTCTTTTTGTTCACTTTGTATATCGAAGAGCAACATATTGGCCTGTTTTGAACCCGAAGATAAGGTAACCCGGTTCATGAGTATGCCCTGTACGAAGAACAACGTACAGATAAAGGTGGTAGACAGGCCAATAGATACGGTAAGTATCAGCGTTTGGTTGTTCGGACGGTACAAATTGGCAAAGCCTTGTCGCCATAAATAACTGGCAGAACCAGGCAGCAGCCTGCGCACCAGCCACATCAATAATTTTGAAAGTGCAAAAAGTAAGGCAAAGGCAATCAAAATTCCCCCGGCAAATACAAGGGCCTGCATCCAGCTGCTCATCTGCATCCAGGTAAAACCAAATACAAAAAGCAGGAGGAGGAGGTATACCAGCCATTTCAGCGGGTCGAAAGGTTTTCCTGCTTTTTCAAAGGAAAGGCGCAGGGCACTTAGTGGCGAAATATGCCTTACTGTGAGTAAAGATGGGAGGGCAAACAACACAGAAATGATGAGGCCCAGCAAAATGCCTTGCCCGATAGCCCACCAGGATACCTGCATGGTAATTTCAACCGGGATAAAATCCTTCAATACCATGGGCAGCAAAAACTGGATAAGTGTGCCCAGCAATGAACCTACAACAGCCCCAACGAAACCAATAGCCACAATCTGGATCAGGTAAATAAGGAAAGCCTCGGTAGACTTTACCCCCAGGCAACGCAGGGTCGCTATTGAACCCAGCTTTTCCCTGATGTAGACATGCACTGCACTGCCCACACCAATACAGCCCAGTAGTAGTGCAATAAATCCGGAGAGGGCCAGGAAGCGGTTTACATCTTTAAACGATCTTCCAGTATCTTCTTTTTTGGAAGCTACTGTCTCCGTGTCCAGGTTCTCCTTTTCGAGCAGGGGCTGCAGTTGTGTGATGCTCTTTTCCACTGCAGATGCACTGCTGTACCTGAAATAGTATTTGTACTGGATGCGGCTGCCTTTTCGGGTAAGACCTGTTTGCTCCAGGTATTGAAGAGGAATATAAACAATAGGGCTAATGGCAGAAGAAATCCCTGTTTGTCCGGGCGCTTTGTCTATTGCCCCTTCAACTGAAAAGGACAACTCACCTATTTTGATGGAATCACCTTTTTTTACATTGAACTGCAGCATTAGGGTTTTATCTACCAATGCTCTTTTTGGGCCTTGCCTGAAACTTTGCGCTGCATTTGCCGGGGTAGTTTCAATTTTACCGTAAAAGGGATAGTTGCCCTGTAGCGCCCTGATCTGTACCAGCCTGCTAACCTGGCTTTTTGTAAAATAGACCATAGAAACAAAGCTCCTTTCGGTTGCCCGGTCCATACCCAGTGTATCCAGCAGGGCCATAGTCTTTTTGCCAGGCAGTTTGCGGCCCTCAATGATCAGATCTGCACCCGTAAGTAGTTTAGCCTGATTGTCTATATCCCGCTGTAAATTTTCCCTGAAAGAATAAACGGCAACCAATGCTGCAATGCCCAGCACAATAGATGAAATGAAAAGGAAGAGCCGGGATGTGTTGCGCCGGCTGTCCCTCCAGGCCATTTTAAATAGCCATCCACTGGCTACAGGGCGATTTATTGGAGATGGATTTTCAGGCATGCTGGTCTGATTGAATGAGTCCACTTTTTAACCTGATGATGCGACTGGTACGCGAAGCCAGTTCCAGATCGTGTGTTACAATGACCAGTGTGGTACCTGCCTCTTGGTTCAGGCCGAACATCAGTTTCTCAATCTTCTCGCTGGTTTCCCCGTCCAAATTGCCGGTAGGTTCATCGGCAAAAAGTATGGCTGGTCGGTTGGAAAAGGCCCTCGCAAGGGATACCCTTTGTTGCTCCCCGCCTGAAAGCTGTATTGGGTAGTGGTTTGCCCGCGCCGATAAGCCTACCTTATCCAATAACTCTACTGCCCTGGCACGTACATCTTTCTCTCTGCGTAATTCCATGGGTACCATTACATTTTCAAGGGCCGTAAGTGTGGGCATCAGCTGAAAATTTTGAAAAATAAAACCTACATAGCGGTTCCTTATCGTAGCTCGTTCATCTTCTGTAAGCTGGTTCAGCTTTACATTATTCAGGCTCACACTGCCTGAACTTGCCCTGTCAAGGCCGGCACATAGCCCCAGTAAAGTTGTTTTTCCACTGCCGGAAGGTCCGGTAATGGCAACGGTAGCGCCTTGCTCAACAGAAAAACTGATGTCGCTTAATACGGTAAGCGCATTGCCTGCGCTTTTGTAGGTTTTACTGACGTTCTGAATATCGAGAATGTTTTGGATGGGCATTTAAAAATGGATTTAAAGGAGTTTGCAATATTTTAAACTTAACGGCTGAATTGCTGTTAAATGTACAAGTATTCACTACTTTTAGATTTATATATCCTATATATGTTACGTATTAAATTTATGAGTTCAATAATTTTGCTGGGTATGCTCAGTGCCTGCGGAAATAGCCAGAACAGCGATAAAACTGCAGCTATAGCCAAGGCAAAACCTGCGGAGGCCGCACCGATGGCTACTGATATAAATGGTAAAATACAGAACATCCTGTTTTTTGGCACCAGCCTTACCGCAGGGTATGGTTTAGATCCTGCAGAGGCCTATCCGGCACTCATACAAAAAAAGATTGATTCTCTTGATTTGCCATATAAGGTGATTAATGGTGGTTTAAGCGGTGAAACCTCTGCAGCTGGAAAAAGCAGGATCGACTGGCTGCTGAAACAGCCTATTGCTGTTTTTGTACTGGAACTGGGCGCAAACGATGGTTTGAGGGGTTTATCGGTAACCGAAACTTCAGCAAATCTTCAGGCTGTAATTGATAAGGTGAAAGCTAAATACCCGAACGTAAAAATGGTAATGGCTGGAATGCAGATGCCGCCTAATATGGGAGAAAAGTATACTGCGGATTTTAAGGCTGTATTTAGTAATCTTGCCCAAAAGAACCAGATGGTATTTGTGCCATTCCTTCTGGAAGGGGTAGGAGGTGTTGCCAGACTTAACCAGGAAGATGGCATCCATCCCACAGCAGAGGGGCAGCAAATCCTGGCGGAAAATGTATGGAAAAAATTAAAAGCCGAGCTGTAGCCCGGCTTTTAATTATTTCGTTAAATCTGCCAGCTTTTTCAATAAGTCTTCAGCATGCAGGTTTTTGGCCAGTATGATGCCATTTGCATCCAGTAATAGATTTTGAGGCAGCGCCGTAATGCCGTACAATACAGCAACGGGATCTTTCCAACCTTTTAAACCAGATACCTGCTGCCATAATAAGCCGTCTTTTTCTATGGCGGCTTTCCATTTCCCGGGGTCGCTATCTAGCGACACACTCAATATATTCAGCTCCTTGCGGCTATAAGTATTATAGGCCTGTACAAGGTACGGGTTTTCCTTTCGGCATGGACTGCACCAGCTGGCCCAGAAATCCAGGATGGTGTATTTGCCACTGTTTAGTATAGTTCTCAGGTTTAAGGTTTTACCTTCCGGGGTCAGTGCTTCAAAATGAGGTACGCTTGCCCCGGCAACCATTTTCCCGGCTTTGGCAATTCGTTCTGCAAATATTTTTCCCTTATCGCTGTTTTTTATCCTGTCGCTTAATTTATGAAAGCTCGGATAAACCACTGCGTGATCTATTATTCCACCGGCCCGCCTGATCATCAATTCCAATGTGACATAAGAGTCTGGGTTGTCGGCCATAAATGCACTGGTTATTTCGGCTATCCGGCCGTCTAGTTTGGCTATTTTGTTCAAAAGTTCCTTTGCAGGTGGGTGTTCTATTTCCGCTTTTGGAATGCGATGGTATTTGAGCGTGTGGTTCATTTTTTGTCTTTGCAGAGGTCTTACAGGCTCCATAAGCCGGCAATAATCCGTAGCAATTTCATTGCCTCCTATTTTTGCGTTTTTCAGTGAATCGGTAGTTACAATATGGGTAAGGCCTGGTGCCAGGTAAAAATCAATATCATTCGTGGACAGCACTGTTCCAGCAATGAGGTAGGCTAAACCGGCTGCGTCCACATGGCCTTCAAATGTAAATGCGCCGTTGTGCACAAGGGTACTATCGTGCATGCTTTTTCCAAAACTTGTGTAATAAAGATGAACTTTTTCTCCGTCATGAGAAAGGTTCATTCTGCCTTTTACGGTAAAAGAATTTTGTTGTGCGGATGCAATGATGGGCATAGTGATGCACATGAAGATTGCTTTTAAATATTTTAAGGTCATATTGTGTAAGGTTTGGTGGGTACTTTAATTGTAACCCTGGTTTTGTATGAGAAAAGGATTTCTATTGATTTCATCTAACGGGATAGGAAACAGCTTAGCTTCAGGGCGCCAGTTGGGCTTGTCTTTTAACACATCATCTGCCTTTCCGGTACGTTTTAAATCCAACCAGCGGTGACCGTATTCGCTGAAGAATTCTACGAACCGCTCCTGCATAATCAATGCTAAAAGCTGGCCTTGCGTTGCCCCGGGGTTTTTATCTGCAATTAAGCTAATACCTGATCGTTTTCTGATGACATCTAGATCATTGATGGCTAGGTTGAGTTTATTTTGCATAGCTCTGGCCTCGGCCCGGATCAGGTATTGTTCGGAAAGGCGAAGAAAAACGTTGGACTCTGTTTTTGTTGTTCCTGTACCGCTGCTGATTTTGTATTTGTAGGGGTAATGGTAGGACTTGGTTATACCTGCGGTGGTAATGGTGTTCGTCCGGAGCCATTCTACTTTTCGCAGATCACCGTTTTCAAATGATTGATACAGTTTATCGGTAAGCAGGTAAGTAGGAATGGTGATTGCAGAAGAGGGAACAAAATTGTAGGCATCCCAGGTATATAAAACGTTTCCAGGTTGCTGCAATTGTAATATTACTTCTTTGCTGCTGGTCAGAAATGTTTTTTTTAGATCATTTTCCATATCGTACATGGTTTTACCGGCAACTTCTATTACAGTACCCGCCTGTTCCTCGGCATTTGCCCATTCTTCGCGATACAGGTATACCCTGGCCAGCAGCGCACAGGCTGCATATTTATTGGCACGCATGCGTTGGGTGCCCAGGTAGGCCGGGCCGAGATTATTTACCGCATATTTCAGGTCTTCCACTATAAGCTTATAAATCTCATCGGCAAAAACCCTGGGCAAATTGGCATTTACGCGATAATCCGTACCGATGGGCATAGGAACATCACCATAAAGATTAACCAGGTAAAAAAAGTGGGCTGCACGCATAAATCTAGCTTCGGCCAGAAACTGCTTTCTGGATGCTTCAGTAACTCCTTTAGATTTTTCCAGGTTTTCTATAACCGCATTTGAATTGAACACAAAATTATACAGCGTTCCCCATAGACCGAGGTTGTTAGCACTGTTTGTGGAATTTATAGTGTTGATATAGAATTCGTGATAGCTATTGCTCGTAGTGCTGAGTTCCATTTCATCCGCAGATACCCCCAGAGCTGTCTGCAGATGTATCCCATATGCATTTATGGCTGGGGTGGGCCCAAGGTAATGGCCGATCAACAAGGCATAAAGGCCCCTTACGGCCGAAGCCGCCTTGGCATCATTGTCAAAAGCTACGTCGGAGGCCATCTGGTCTATCGGGGTGGGTACCTCTACGAATTTTTTGCAGCCGGAAAAGCCAAGCCATAGGCAACTCAATAGCAGCAAGCCGGTTTGTAGGTAAGTCTTATTTAAGTTCATGGTATTCATTTTAAAGTGTTAACTGTAAACCTGCGGTAATGGTGCGTAGCGGAGGCATTCTCAAATAACTTTGGGTTTCGGGATCAGCACCTTTATAATTGGTAATGGTCAGCAGGTTTTGCGCCATTACCTGAATGGTAAAGTTTTTTACAATTTTTGTTGGAATGGCATACGAAAAAAACACATTTTTCAATCGCAGATAGCTGATGTCGGTGTAGGCCCTGTTAGAGAAAGTCATCGAATAAAATCCAGAAGTAGCGGTAACTGTACCCGAGTTGGTGGTAAACTTTTGTACATCTGTAAAGTCGCCCTCTTTTTGCCATCTGTTCAAAGCCAGTGTGGGCACATTGTAAATGGTTCCTGGTGGGTAGCTGGTATTGGCCACACGCCAGTCCCTTCCTGTCTGACTGTTGAACTGCAGAAAAAAGCTAAGGCTAAATCCTTTGTAGCTAAGGGTATTGTTTAAGCCACCAAAAAATTTGGGGTCAAGCGTTCCTGCCAGCGCATAATCGTTGGCAGAATTCTGCCTGTTGTCACCATTTACATCCTTTACGGTATACAGCCCTGTTACCGGATCTACCCCGCTAAACTGCGCCTGGTATATCCTGTTCAGGGATTCACCCAAGGTATATGCCCTGGCATAGCTTGACTTTTCAAGATCAGGGAACCTGACCAGCTGGTTTTGCGGAATGCTGATGTTGAATTCAGTTTTCCAGTTAAATGCCTTGTTCACGTTTTGGGTGATTAATGTAAACTCCAGGCCCCTGTTGCGAACTTTTACCCCGGCCAGATTTTGTGTTATGGTCACAAAACCGGTCATCCTGGGCAGTAAATAGCTTACAAGTGGTTCCGAAGAAATGTTCTGATAAGCCGATGCGGTAAAAAGGATGCGGTCTTTCAGGAAGCCGAGTTCCAGGCCAATTTCGGTTTTTGTATTGCTTTCCCAGTGCAGGTTGGGGTTATAGAGTTTGGAAGGATATATTGCTGATGAATCTGCATAATTCCCTGCAGGGGCCCAGGCATCCAGGTAGGCATACTCGCCAATCTGGTCATTGCCGGTAGCGCCATAACTTGCCCTAAGCTTTCCATAACTCAGTACCTTGCTCTTCTTTAGCAGTGCTTCCTCGCTAAAGATCCAGGCAGCCCCAAAGGCAGCAAAGTTGGAAAAACGGAATTCGGGGCCAAAACGACTGGAGCCATCCCTTCGCCCGGTAAAATTCACAATGTATTTGTTTTCCCAATTGTAATTTACCCTCCCAAAAAACGCCTGATAATTGTATTGGGTTAAAGTATTGGCCACTGTAATGCCGGTGCTGGGTGCACCTTTTAACGTCCCAAGCATTTCATCGCTGGTATAACCTGTAGCACTCGTTACATCACCTTCGGTATAACGTTTATTGTAAGTTGCGCCCAGTAATACATTGAGTTTGCCCCATTTGCCATCTTTTATAGGACTGGTATATTCCAATTGAGGTTCAACAATCCAGTCTTTGAGCTGATTGTTACCAAAATAGGCCTGCCCGCTTAAATTGTTGGTCCGTGGGTTTTGTGCTGCTATAGGGATGAACTTTTTCTCGTCCAGCTGTGTAAGGTTATAGCCAAAAGTGCTTTTAATCACTAAGCCTTTTAGTGGGGTATAGCTCAATACTGTATTTGCATTCAGGTGGCCCATTCTGGCCAGATATTTTTGTTTAAATATGGCCAGGGGATTGTCTTTTTGTATATATAAGCCACCTTCATTCCAGGCCAGGTCACCTTTTTCATCATAAAGCCTGAAGTTGGGGGGGAGTAAAGTGTAGGTGGCAAGGTCAACTGCCAGCAAGTTATTTTTACTGGCGATATAATTGCCTGTAAACCCTATGCTGAATTTTTCATTCTCGCTACTGGTAATGATATTGACGCTCATAGAGGCACGCTCTGCTCCGGTATTGCCATACCACACAGTACCTTCTTTATGATAGCCTCCATTGATCCGGTACCGGCTATTTTTATTACCGCCCGAAAAGCCAAGCTGGGCATCATTGGTATGTGCGGTATTGCCAATCAAAAGTTCTGCGAAATTGGTATAGCGGTTGGTATCCCATAGCAACAGGTCGTAGGCATTACTGTTGGTTTTAGCGATTTTATCATTGGCAAATGCTTCATTTCGCATGGCAATGAATTGTTCTGTATTCAGCATTTTTGGTAAATAAGCGGCCTCGCTGATGCCAGAATATAACGTGGCATCCATGCGCATTTTACCGGGCTTCCCTTTACGTGTAGTGATCAGTAATACACCATTTGCCCCCCTGCTGCCATAAATAGCGGTGGCATCAGCATCTTTAAGCACAGCTATGCTTTCGATGTCGGCCGGGTTTATACCTGACAGGGCAGAGAGCCCATCAAGTGCTGTGGCACCAAATGGTCCGCTTATCAGGTTTACCTTATCATTCGCGGCGGCCATAGGTACCCCGTCGATAACAATCAATGGCTGATCTGAGCTCAGCAATTTGTCGAAATTGGCCCTTCCGCGAATCTGTATATTTAAACGGGCGCCCGGTACACCGGTACTCTGGCTTACGACCATGCCAGGTATGCGTCCGATCAGTGCTTGCCCAAGATCGGATACAGGTTGTTTAATCAGGTCATCTCCATCGATACTGGAAATGTTGGAGGTGGCCAAGCGCCGGGAACCTTTGCCGTAAGCTTGCACGGTTACTTCATCCAACCGGGCATCGCTCAGCTGGAGTTGAATAATGCCCGTTTTTTCGGTTGCCTTAATGCTAAGAGTCTGATATCCCACATAGCTGATTTCCATTTCAGTACCTTCTTCAATATTGCTAAAGAAAAACCTGCCGTTTTTGTCGGTTTTGGTCTCGCTCCCGTTTTTTGCCTTCACTGTAGCCCCTTGTAAGGGCTGGCCATCGGGATTGACCACCTGTCCGTTTACGTCAATGGTTTTAAAATAGGATAGCAATTTACCTAGCGCATCAGAAAACCCGTTTTTTGCCTTTATTTCTAACGTGTTTCCATCCAAGCGGTAGTCAAAAGGCTGCGCTGCAAAGAGTGCTGCTAAAACCGAAGTCAATTCCTGCTTGTGCACTACCAGGCTTACTGGTTTTGCTTTATGTAGTAATTCGTTATCAATAAGGTAGTTGATGTCTGCCTGCGAACGGATGGTATTGAGCACATTTTGCAGGGTGGTTTTGCGCACATTGAGGCTTATTTTCTGCGCAAATGTGGATGCACTGACCTGCATAAAAAGTACCAGCATTAGTACCATTGTAATCTTCATGATTCTCAAAAATTGTATGACATGGCAGCTTTGCCAGTACCATAACTTTGTGTAAATTTTGTACATTTGGTTAGTTCGTTTAAATAGTTGATTGTGAAATGCAATACCTGGATAAACTGAACATTGATCAGAGGTGTGTCCAGCACTTCTGATCTTCATTTTGTCAGGTTTTCGTTTTAAAGGGATTAATTGTGGTAAACTCTACTTCATAACGTATACTTTCCTCCCTTCAATTTTAAATTTAACTTTACCAGAGGCTTCTATTAGGGCCAATACCTTGGACAATTTGGCTTTTCTTGAAATACGGCCCGTCATGTTTAAGGTTGGCTTTTTACCTACATACTCAAATTCTACATTGTACCAATTTTTTAGTCGGTGAATGATGGTTTCCAGATCATCGCCTACGAAAACAAAATCGCCTCTTTTCCAAGCCATAACGGCCTCCGTATCTGCCTTAACTACGTGTAAAACCCTTTTAGATAAACTGGCCTGTTCGCCGGGCTTTAAAGTTTTTTTCTGATCAGGCTCCTGCAGCAGGTTTACCTGCACCGAGCCTTCCAGCAAAGTAGTTTTCACATCAACCCCATAGTCGTAGGTATTCACGTTAAAATGTGTACCCAATACCCTAAGCACCTGCCGTCCTGATTGTACAATGAAAGGTTTCGCTGCATTTTTAGCGATTTCAAAATAGGCTTCACCGCGCAGCTCAACCGTTCTTGTATTTAACTTATTAAAGGTTGAAGGGAATTTAAGGGTGCTGGCGGTGTTAAGCCATATTTTGCTCCCATCCGGGAGAGTGAGGGTATAAGTACTGCCCTGCAAGGTGTTGACGATAAGCTCCTGCCCGGGATGATGAACAGTTACCTTACTGCTATCCGTATATTTTAATCCAGAATTGCCGATTACAATTCCGTCTTTGGTATTACTTAACGGTATAATTTCACCATTAGCCAGTGTTAAGGTTGTTGTGTTGGCAGGTGGGGGAACATCATTGCGCGCGGCAATTTCCCTGCTGCGCTCTTCTAAGGACGGACCCGAATTGAAAAACCAGATGCCAAACAGAACGAGAGCCATTGCAGCAGCTACACCCACAAGCGGGGCCCATAGTTTGTAACCAGGATGTGCTGCCATGGCACCATCAGGTAAGCCAACTGCTTGTAGCAAATGCCGGTATAGTCTTGATTTTAATTCCCGCTCATTCCTGTCCCCGGAACCCCACTCAATTACTTTTGGTACGGGCTGGTTATACCATGCATCCAGTTGTTCAGATTCTTCGGAACTGATGGTTCCTTGAAGTCGCTTTTTTGCAAGTTCTTTTAAGCGTTCAGTATTTATTATGGCCATGATATCAAATCCTTTTTATACATAGCCTGTAAAAAAGAACTGATACCCTTAGTTGAACTTTAAAAAAATATAAAATATATAACGATAGAACTTTTCCCGGAGTGTCCTTAAGGCTTTCTCTATATGGGCTTCTACCGTTTTTTGTGAAATTTTAAGTAGTTCCGCAATTTCTTTTCCTTTCATTCCATCGTTCCTGTGTTTAAACACCAGTCTGCATTTTTCGGGAAGTGCGGCTATGGCCCGCTCCAAATCTTGCTGCAGGTCGGCAAAGTCCAGCCACTGCTGGGTAGCGTCATCGGCTACAGGTCCTGGTTTTACATCTTCAATAAAAGGGTACTTTTTCTTCCTGCCGGATATTTGGTTGAATACTTCATATTTAACTGCAGAGGCAATGTAAGTATGAATGGTATTTCTGATTTCTGTGGTATGCCTTCGCTTCCACAGGTTGGTAAACATGTCCAGTACAACTTCTTCAGCACCGTCCTCAGACCGCAGGAGTGAAGAGGCCTTTGTCAGCATTTTTTTCCAGTACCTGTCGAACAATGTGCTGAAAGCGCCTTGGTTGTCTTGCTTTATCAAGACAAAAAGTTCTTCATCAGAAAGCAGTTTATAATTTTTCATATTGTCAGTTATCCACCAGTTAAATTTAGTGTTTAAAATGCAATCTTATGCAAAAATTGGAAAACCTGGTAAAGCAATATTAAATTTAATGTAGCTTTGAATTGCTATGCAGGGATATGATACCATCAGCGATTTTGAACTGCTGGACCTCCTGAGGTCTGATGACCATGCTGCGTTCGCTGAACTGTACGAGCGTTACAAAGTAGTGCTTTACCTCCACGCCAAAAGAATGCTGTCCGATCAGGACGAGACCAAGGATGTGATCCAGGAAGTATTTACGCAGTTGTGGACCAAAAGGGCTGATATTGTTATCAGCACCTCCGTCAAAGCCTACTTATATACGAGCATTCGCAATAAGGTATTTAACCTGCTGGCCCATCGTAAATTTGAAATGAATTACCTCAATTCCCTGCAGCAGGTGATCGATCTTGGCGAAACCAGTGGGGAAGCGCAGCTCAGGGAAAAACAGTTGATTGTTATGATAGAGCAGGAAATTGAGCAGCTTCCCCAAAAAATGCGGGAGGTTTTTGAACTGAGCCGCAAACACCACCTCTCTCATAAGGAGATCGCGGGAAAGCTGAACATTTCAGATAAAACCGTAAAAAAGCAGATCAACAATGCCATCAAGATCCTGCGGCTCAAAATCAATGCTATTTTACTCCTTTTACCCTTCCTCTAAAATATTTAAATTTTTTCTACTACCAGGGTAGTTTTCATTTGTCATAACCGCATAAAAGATAAAAAAGCTTTTTAAGGTAATGGACAACAGCAAAGCTAAAACGCTCCTAGAAAAATATAAATCCGGCACATTGAACCAGGCCGAACAGCACCTGCTGGAAGACTGGTATCTGGGCTTGTCGCGCAGCAACAAACTTGATCTGGAAGAGGGAGAACTCGAAAAGAACCTGGACGAGATCTGGAAAACGATCAGCTCAGATACTGCTGTTCCCATGCAGAAGACCTATAAAATTGTATGGTGGAAAAAGCTTAGCGTGGCAGCAGCCTTATTGCTGGTTTTTGGGGCAGGATTCTATTTCTACAATCAAAAAGAAAGCAAAACAAGTTGGTACCAGTCTTACACAACAGCTGTTCAGCCGGGCAGCAACCGTGCCACCCTAACCCTGGCCAATGGTCAGGTAATTGCACTGGATGATGCCGGTAATGGAAAGCTAGCCGAGCAGGCCGGAATCAGCATTACCAAAACAAAAGATGGGCAGTTGGTTTATACCGTCACCAATGGGGCAGCCGGCAGTAACAAAGAAACGATCAATACCATTGCCACACCAAAAGGAGGGCAATACCAGGTTAACCTGCCCGATGGGAGCAGAGTTTGGCTCAATGCTGCATCTTCACTGCGTTACCCGGTACACTTTACAGGCGCAGAACGCAGGGTTACCTTAACCGGTGAAGCATATTTTGAAATTGCAAAGGTATACAGCGCTGCGCTGTCGCAAGCCGATGGCGCTACTCAAAGAAGACTGCAGGCCCCTTTCATTGTCTTAACCGACAAACAGCAGGTCACTGTTTTAGGTACACATTTTAACATCAATGCCTATGCCGATGAACCAGCTGTAAAAACCACCCTCCTGGAGGGTGCAGTCAGGATAAACCGTACTGCTGCTCCGGCAGCTGCCCTGGTATTAAAACCGGGTGAGCAAAGCACTATAGCCAGTGGCCAGCTAAATGTAGCCGCCGTAAATACCGAAGAGGCCATTGCCTGGAAAAATGGAATGTTCATGTTTAAGGATGCCGACCTGAAGACCGTAATGCGTGCCATAGCCCGCTGGTATGATGTAGAAGTGCATTACGAAGGCACACTTCCGGATAAAGAATTCTCAGGTGATATTTACCGCAATCTTGACCTTAACCAGGTGTTGAGTGTACTGAGTTTTTACAAAGTGCATTTCAGGGTTGAAGGAAAAAAAATAACCGTAACACCATAATCTATCAGCAATTAACCAATTCTACATAACCAAACTAAAAACGCAATGAAAATCAGACTCCGACAACGCTAGACAGATCAGGGGAAAGAAAAAACCGCAGAAGTGTTGGAGCACAACTGCGGCAATATCTGAGTTAACCCTGCCCGGAAATCCGGGAAAACAATTTCGCAAACTATTTACTGTATTAACCCAAACACCACAAAAGTATGAATTTTAATACGATTACTACAGCTATGTCCAAACCATGGCTGCCCCCTAAACTGTTACTCATTATGAAGCTCACCACACTTCTTTTGTTTTTAGCGCTGCTGCAGGCCAGCGCGGAAGGGTATAGTCAGATTACCCTGAAAAAAAACAATGTGACATTTGAAAGCGTCTTGCAATCCATCAAAAAACAAACAGGCTATGCTTTTTTCTATGACAGTAAGGACATCAGGCTCAGCCGGATCAGCATCAATGTGAACAACGCCAGTCTGAACGATGTGCTGGCCGAGTGTGCCCGGGTATTGCCACTTACCTTTAAAATTGTAGGAAAAAATGTGTTGTTGAAACGTAGGGACACAGCCAATCCCAGCTACGATCAGCAGTATGCCGCGATCCTGGTAAAAGGAAAAGTTTTTGATGAAAGCGGAAAGCCGGTTCCGGGTGTAAGTGTCACCCTGAGCGGGGCCGACTACAGACAAACCACACAAACCAATTCCGGTGGTGAATATTCCTTCAATCCTTCAAAAGCGGGTACCTATACTTTAACGGTGAGTTCCATTGGTTATAACAAGCAGGTTATTACACTGGAACTGAATAAAGACAATGTAAACCAGAATGTAACCCTGGTACCTTCCAATGAAGACCTTTCGGAAGTAATGGTAGTGGCCTATGGTACGCAAACCAAGGCTTCCTTTACCGGATCCGCCAAGGTGCTGAAATCCGCTGTGGTAAACGGGGCACCAAGGGTATCATTGCAGGAAAGTCTGCAGGGAAATGTACCTGGATTGATATCTTCCAATGGCTCGGGCCAGCCGGGTGCGGTGCCTAATGTGCGTATCCGTGGTATAGGCTCTGTAAATGCGGGCAGCGGGCCGCTATATGTGGTCGACGGAATTCCACTTGAATCCGGCCAGATCAGCAGTCTGAACAGCTTTGATATAGAAAACGTAACAGTATTGAAAGATGCAGCAGCAGCTTCTATTTATGGGTCAAGGGCAGCCAATGGTGTCATTATCGTTACCACCAAAAATGGCATTGCAGGAAAAACAGTGATCAGTGCATCTCTGCAATCGGGCGTCAATAACGTTACCCCGATTAAAAATAATGCGCCCTTAAGTACCACCGAAATGCTGGAGCTTTTGAGAGAAGGCTGGATAAATAAAGGCAGTGATCCGGCTTTGTTCGACAAGGCAGTGACCGATAATGGTGTAAATCCTGACATCAACACCAACTGGTTCGACCTTCTTACCCGTACGGGGAACCATACCCAGCTCGATCTTTCGGCAAGCGGTGGTACAGAGAAAACCAAATTTTACGTTTCCGGTAGCCACTATGTAGCCAAGGCCGCATTGCTGGGCAGTGATTTTTCGCGCAGCACGGGGAATTTAAGGCTGAGCAACCAGGTTTCAGAGAAACTTTCCATAAACGGTGGGCTACAGGTAAACTACCGTCGCAACCACAGTCAGGCAGATGCCGGTACTTTTGGCAACCCGGTAAGGATGTACTCCATCTATCAACCCTGGTTAAGGGCCTACAATGATGATGGAACTTATGATTTCAGTTATTTTAACAGGTATAATCCAATTGCACAGGTAAAAGAAAGCTATGACGAAAGCACTACTTTTGGCATGCTTGGTAATTTTTTAGCCAAGTATCAGATCCTCCCTTCGTTGTCTATCGAAAACCAATCGAACATCAGCTTCGGCTATAATGAAAGGACAGAATACAATAAATCGGGCGTAGGTACTTCACGTACAGATGGCGGAAGGGCCACGGCCAGTACCAGTCGTTATATCAATTGGGTAAATACGGCCATTTTGCGCTACAACAAAACCTTTGGTGATTTTGGTTTGAAAACTTACCTGGGCTATGAGGCACAGGAGGTAAAAGAGGTGGGTACCAGCGTGCAAAAACGCAACTTTTTACCCAACACCTATACCTTAGACAACGCTTCTATATTGGTCGATGGCGGATCTAACGCTACCGGAAATACCCTGAATTCTGTGTTTTTGAATGCAACGGCCGATTATAAATCGCGCTATTATTTAAGTGCTTCAGTTAGGCGCGATGGTTCGTCAAGATTTGGGGCAAGCAGGCTGTATGGTAATTTCTGGTCGCTGGGTGCCTCATGGAACATCAGCAAAGAAGCGTTTATGGAGGGACAGAAAGTCTTTTCTGACCTGCGTTTGCGCAGCAGCTATGGGGTAAACGGAAATCAGGATATCAGTAACTTCCTTTCAAGGGCTTTATACAATAGCTCTTCGTACGACAATGCACCAGGACTGGTTTTTTCCAATTATGGTAATAACCTGCTCACCTGGGAAAAGAACAAACCCTTTAATATCGGTCTTGATTTTGGGGTGCTGAACAACAGGATTACAGCCACAATTGAATACTATACCCGTGCTACTTCCGATTTGTTGCTGAGCAGGCCGATCTCGGCTACCAATGGCTTGACGAGTTTTACCGATAACGTTGGCGCCATCAAAAACAGCGGCCTGGAGTTCGACCTGAACAGTGTAAACGTCAGGGCGGCAGACAATGGTTTTGGCTGGACTACAGCGTTCAACATCTCTACCATGAAAAACAAGATCACTGCTTTGAGCAGTCCGATCATTTCAGGTGGCTACAACCGCTTTGTAGGGGGCGATTATTACCAGTTGTACATGGTGGGCTATGCAGGCGTAAACCCCGATAACGGGGAGTCGTTATGGTATACCGACGGAACAAAAACCGCCACCACCAATGTTTATGGATCAGCCGCCCAGTTTAACCAGGGTAGCGCTTTACCTGATTTATTCGGCGGTTTTACCAATACCTTTACCTATAAAGGCTTTTCACTGAGTTTCCAGTTCAACTTTAACTTCGGTAACAAGATTTACGACAACTGGGGTGCAACAGGGAATTCAGACGGATCAGGCGGTTTTGCACCGACCACCCGGATGACCCGTTATACCTACGAGAACAGGTGGCGAAAACAGGGGGATGTGACCGATCAGCCTAAAATCGTTTATACCGGCACACAATCGGGCTTGTCCAGCCAGGGTTCTACACGTTTCCTGTATGATGGCGATTACATCCGCCTGCGTGACATATCCCTTGGCTATCAGCTTCCGCAAAGCTGGATCAAAAGCCTCAGCCTGAGCAGTGCCCGCATCTATTTCAGGGCAAACAACCTGTATACCTATATCAAAGACAAGCGTGTCAATTTCGATCCTGAAGTGGGTATAGATGGTTTGGCCGATAAAAATATCCCGGTATATAAAACGGCATTAGTTGGTCTTGATCTTAAATTTTAATCGATATAGCAATGAACAAATCATATAAAATAGTGTACGCAG
The DNA here is from genome assembly GCF_900176535.1 of Pedobacter africanus. Classification (NCBI taxonomy): domain Bacteria; kingdom Pseudomonadati; phylum Bacteroidota; class Sphingobacteriia; order Sphingobacteriales; family Sphingobacteriaceae; genus Pedobacter; species Pedobacter africanus. The sequence goes on from NZ_FWXT01000004.1 coordinate 510,487, forward strand.
TACTGATCGCCATATTGTTCAGTGCCTGCAAAAAGGATTTCCTGGATGTTGATCCGCAACAGCAAACAGATGTAAACATGGTAATCGTTGATCTACCCAGCACCAAAGCTGCGGTAATGGGAACTTACGCATTGCTGCAAAGCGCTTCCTATTATGGCCGGAGCATGATAATCTACCCGGAGGTGATGTCAGACAACCTCTACATCAGCAGACGTAATTCCAACCGCTACACGGCTTACGACCAGTATATTGCTGCGGCAAATGACAGCCGATCAGCCGAAACCTGGAACATTTTGTACCGTACCATTGTAAATGCAAACATCATTATTGCCAAGGGTGAGTTGCTGAATGTCCCTGAAACCCAGAAAGCAGAAGTAAACCACCTGATTGGTGAAGCTTATACCCTAAGGGCCCTGGCACATTTTGACCTGCTGCGTTTGTATGCCCTGCCTTATAATACAACAGCAGGTGCCGGTCACATTGGCGTTCCTGTGGTAAACAAAAGCGGAACCAGTAAGGAAGATGCCATCTCGCCTAAGCGTAATACCGTAAAAGAAGGCTATACGCAGGTGGTAAACGACCTGGTAAAGGCAGCTACCCTGATGCCTGCTGCAGCGCCGGTGGGCTTTCCGGCTTCCAATAAAGGGCATATTTCACATTACGCAGCAAAAGCACTGCTGGCCAGGGTGTACTTGTATATGGAAGACTGGGCAAATGCCGAAACTTTGGCTACAGAGGTGATCACTGGCAATAAATACACTTTGTTGAGCAATGCCAACTATGTAAACGGCGCTACCAATTTCAGGAACCAGAACAATAACGAAAGTATTTTTGAGGTACTGTACAATATCACGAGCAATCTGGGGACAGATGCACTGGTAGCCTTTTTGCTACAAGGTGCCAGTTATGGAGATGGTTTGGCTACCGACGATCTTTATAATAAATACACGGCCACGGATGTGCGCAGGGGCTTTATGGCCAAGGGCAAAAGGTCAGGATCGGGTGGCGAAGACCCGGCAGTAATCATCAACAAATACAACAATACCACCACCTATGAGGAAGGGGTTAAGGTGATCCGCCTATCGGAGATATACCTGATCCGGGCAGAGGCCAGGGCCAGGCAGACCGGTAAGGACGCACTGGCAGCAGCCGATCTGGATGTGGTGGCCAAACGTGCCGATACGGCCAAACCAACCACTACAGAAACAGGAACAGCTTTGCAGGCCCTGATTTTGCTGGAAAACCGTAAGGAATTTGCTTTTGAAGGACACCGCTTGTTCGATCTTACCCGAAACAAGCAGAATTTTACCAAGTACCGTACAGACGGGGCTACTATCGTGGTTCCCAATACCTCACTGAGAACCATATTACCCATTCCGCTGGCCGAGATGAACTCCAATCCGAATATGGAACAAAATGAAGCTTATAAAACCAATTAAACGATGGTGCTATTTCGCATGATATCAATGCTTGCCGCAGGTTTACTCTTTTTTAGTGTAAACCTGCAGGCACAGCAGGCCGGAAATAAAAACGATGGCCCTTACATTTTATACCGTGGCGGGGCTATGGTAGTTAGCCGGATCGAACCTGGTAAAGACGGGGGTGTGCAGGCTGTCACTGAGCACTATCCATTGAAAGAAAAAGATAAAGTACCTGTTGTGGTCCGTTTTTCTGATCATCCCGGCTGGGACTTTACAGTAAAACTGCAGACTGCGTTTGTTAATGAACCTTCCGAATTCAGGCAGCCGGATAAATTGCTGGCACTTTCGGATATAGAGGGCGAGTTTGAAGCTTTAAGGAAGCTGCTGCTGGCCAACAGGGTGATGGACGAACATTACAACTGGACCTTTGGCAAGGGACATCTGGTTATTTGCGGCGACCTGTTTGACCGGGGAGCGGATGTGCCGGCAACCATATGGCTTTTGTATAAACTGGAACAGGATGCCAAAACAAAAGGTGGTTATCTGCATACCATTCTGGGCAACCACGACATCATGAACCTGAGCGGAGACCTACGTTACGTGAAAGAAAAATATTTCAGCGATGCAAAGCTGCTGGGCTATGACTATATGGAGCTTTACGGGGCGGATACCGAACTGGGGCGCTGGCTACGCAGCAAGAACCTGGTAGAAAAAATAGGGGATAACCTTTGTCTGCATGCCGGCGTGGCACCAGAGATCAACAAGCTGAACATGAGTTTAAAGCAGATCAATGAAAGCTGCAGACCTTATTACGATAAAGCCAAAAAGCCGGATTTGTTTGCAGATAAAGCCATATGGAAGTTTTTTGATGGTACAAAATCGTCGTTGTTCTGGTACCGGGGCTATTTTCATGAACCAAAGGCAACAGAACAGGAGGTTGATGAAACCCTTTCGCTCTATAAGGTTAAACGCATTATTGTAGGCCATACCATTACCGATACCAATGTTGGCTTTTATTACAATGGCAAAGTACTGGGGATTGATGTAAACCAGCATGCAGGTCATCATGAAGGTGCTTTATACGAGCAGGGCAAATGGTATAAGGTTGGGGTAACGGGAGCAGCAGTTAAGCTTTAGCAAAGGACCATATAGCTTGCTGAAATATAATGCAGACAGTAGTAGGGTCAAGCGTGGCAAACTCTTTAAGTCCCCAGGGTTTGGCTACCACCTTATTAGAATTGGGATGTAAAATTTCTGGTGCACGCGCTTTGATCTCACGGTAGATGGCCTCAATATCATTGGTAGCTATTCTGATTTCAGGGCGATCCCCCTGTGCAAATTCTTTGCTATCTACCAGCAGAAAAGTAATGTCATCCCGGTTAACGATGTACAGGGAATCGTCATGGTACCCGAGTGTAAAGCCCATACCGTCGATGAAAAATTTCAGTCCTACATGAATATCTGAATAAAATACTTTCGGAAGAATTTGCTGAAGTGCCATAGTGGAATTTTATTTTGTTGATTTTGGAAGGTTCTTGTGGGTGGTAAAAACAATTTCGGGCTGCTGATCAAATTCAGATACATAAAGGCAGTTTGCTCTCATGGTGATCATTTGATACTCCTTTCGTATTTTTTTTCTGATATACTGTTTTTTTCTCTTTTTGTATCTGTATCCATTTTCACGAAAGCTTTTCTCCATTTCCTGAATAACAGGTTTGGGTGCAGTATAGCGTATTTCAACACTGATGATGTGTTTTATAGAATCGATTTCCCGAACAGACACCTGCAAAATCTCTTGCGTTTTGTTGTTTCTGAAGGTCTCGGCTGTAACGTGTATGTTCCCGTTTTGGTTGTAAGGAGCACCACCTGAAATGGAATAAAAAGGAATCTTTCGTTCAATGAACCGGTAGGCATCCCCACTTAATGATTTCAGGTGTTTTTGCTTGACTACTATCGCATCAAAATCCTTTACGGAAATGCTTTGTGCAAAAGCAATTTTTGTGAGGATAATCAGTAAAACGGATAAAATTTTTTTCATAGTACGATTGCCTGTATTCTACAAATATTAGGCCGAAGCCTTGCGTTTTGATCCTAAAGTTTTACCTTTGCAATTCATCTGATGATATGATGAATATTACATGGAAAACAGAATCATTAAAAAGTCTCTTGCGGATGAGGTAGCATCCAAAATTCAGGAGCAGATTTTATTGGGCAAATACCAGTTAAATGAAAAGCTACCCATAGAGCCCGAGCTGATGAAAAGCTTTGGCGTTGGCCGTTCTACCATACGTGAAGCCATAAAGATTCTGACCAATACCGGCTTATTAAGGGTACAGCAGGGGGCAGGTACTTTTGTAGAACAGGTAACCGGCACCAGGGAGCCTATGGAGCAGCGCCTGAAACGTGCCAACGTGCAGGACCTGGACCAGGTGCGGCAGCTGCTGGAAATGAAGATTGCCGAACTCGCAGCACGAAACAGGACAGATGCCGATATCATGATCATTAAAGGCCATCTCGAGGACAGGAAGAGCGCCGCGATCATGGGCTTAAAAGAGGCCTGTATTGATGCAGATGTAAAATTCCATATGGCCATTGCTGAGGCCTCAAAAAATGAGATCCTGGCTGAACTTTATAAGTCGACCGCCATACACCTGAAGAACTGGTTTATGACCATATACCCCGACACGCTGATTTTCGAAGAAACTTATCCCATTCACGAACAATTGCTGAAAAGCATTATCGCTGGCGATTCCAAAAAAGCCTGGAGCATTGCCGCAAAAATATTAGGACACGTATCTCAATAACAACATGAAAGAAACAAGTACAAGCACAATCGACCCCAAACAAATTGCACAGCAAACCGTATTTCCCATACTGTTTGCCATCAGCTTTTCCCACTTACTGAACGATACCATACAGTCGCTCATTCCGGCTATCTATCCGTTGGTTAAAGACAATTATAACCTTAGTTTCTCGCAAATTGGCCTCATCACCCTTGCCTTCCAGATGGCTGCGTCTTTATTTCAGCCCTTTGTAGGTTTATATACTGATAAAAAACCTCAGCCATACTCACTGGCCATTGGAATGGGTTTTACATTGATCGGCCTGATCACTTTATCACTGTCTACCGGATTTTATTTTATGCTGCTTTCGGTAGCACTTATTGGTACCGGTTCTTCTATCTTCCATCCGGAGGCTTCGCGGATGGCACATGCGGCATCGGGAGGGCGCCGCGGACTTGCACAATCTATTTTTCAGCTGGGCGGAAATGCCGGGAGTTCAATAGGGCCACTGCTGGCTGCCTGGATCATTGTGCCCAATGGGCAGTTCAGTGTGATCTGGTTCTCGATCATTGCCCTGCTGGCCATTATGATATTGACGCGGGTAGGTAAATGGTATAAAGGCTATATGGTAAATTTAAGGGCTAAACATGGCAGTAAATTGACTGTTGTGACCAATAATTTTTCAAGAACCAGGGTGGTAACTGCAGTTGTTATTTTGCTGGTACTTATCTTTTCAAAATACTTTTACATGGCCAGTCTAACCAGTTATTTTACCTTTTACTTAATTGATAAGTTCCATGTAACGGTACAAACTTCACAGCTTTATCTGTTTGTGTTCCTGTTTTCTGTTGCTGCCGGTACACTGGTAGGTGGCCCCGTGGGCGACAGGTTTGGCCGTAAATATGTGATCTGGTTCTCTATTCTGGGTACCGCGCCTTTTGCATTGATGCTGCCATATGCAAATTTATTCTGGACTGGTGTATTGATCGTTCCCATCGGTATGATCCTGGCTTCTGCTTTCTCGGCCATCCTGGTGTATGCCCAGGAACTGATACCTGGTAAGGTAGGCCTGGTTGCCGGGCTTTTCTTTGGGTTTGCATTTGGTATGGGCGGAATTGGTTCTGCTTTACTGGGCAAGCTTGCCGATAACACCAGTATTGAATATGTGTTTCATATCTGTGCTTTCCTGCCCTTGATTGGCATCATTACCGGGTTCTTGCCTAATATTGAGGGAAAAAAGAAATCTGCTTAAGCTGCAGCTGATGTTACCGGTAATAAAAGATAATTTTTATGTGATCACGGGCGGGCCGGGCATGGGGAAAACTACATTGCTTACGGAGTTGGAATTTCTGAATTATACCTGTGTGGAAGAGTCGGGCCGCAAGATCATTATAGACGAGTTGAAGCGCGGCGGCAAGGCCTTACCCTGGGAAGACCAAGCCCTTTTTGCGAGGGCAATGTTCGCTTACGCGGTAAATGACTTCAAGGCTCATGAAGCAAGCATTACCCCTGTATTTTTTGATAGGGGTATTCCGGATGTAATTGGTTATCTGAGGCTTTGTGGGCTTCCTGTCCCGGATGGTATGCTGCGTGCCGCAAAAGTATTGAGGTACAACAAAAAGGTGTTTGTTACACCTCCCTGGGCCGAAATTTATCGAAACGACACCGAAAGGAAACAGCCGTTCGGTGAGGCCGTTGCCACCTGCGAGGTGATGAAAACGGTATATGCGGATCTGGGATACTTGCTCGTAGAATTACCAAAATGCCCGGCTTCGGAAAGGGCAAACTTCATTATCGGGCAAATGGGCTAAAAATCAATGCACTATACTTTTTAAAAAATAACATTAATTGCGTCATTCATCATATAATTTCTATTTTTATATATCAAATGAAACCAAATATGATGAATGATTTAAATTTTACAAACAGGAGGTCTTTTATAAAGAAATCGGGTATAGCTGTGCTGGGCGCCACACTGGCTTCCCAAACCGGCTTCGGATCACCATTGTTCAGTTCTGCCAAAACCCTTAAGGTTGGTTTAATTGGTTGTGGTGGAAGAGGAACGGGTGCAGCAGCGCAGGCGCTTGCAGCCGATCCTGATGTGGTTGTAACCGCCTTGGGTGATGTTTTTGAAGATCGCCTGGAAGGGGCCTTGAGTGCGCTTACAAATATTGATGCAAAAAGGGTTAAGGTAGATAAAAGAAGAAAATTCATAGGCTTTGATGCCTATCAAAAGGTCATAGATTCGGGAGTGGATGTGGTATTATTAACCACGCCGCCTGCATTCAGACCAGATCAGCTTACTGCGGCAATAAACGCCGGTAAACATGTGTTCTGCGAAAAACCGGTAGCGGTTGATTCGCCGGGAATCCGTACGGTACTGGCAGCGGCAAAAAAAGCACAGGAGAAGAACCTTGCGCTGGTATCGGGCTTTTGCTTCAGGTACGACCTGCCAACAAGGGGTGTCTTTAGCAGGGTATTAAATGGGGATGTGGGTGAGATTAAAACCATATCTACCTTCAGGAACGGCTCGGGTAACTGGTCTAACCCGCGCCAGCCTGATTGGAATGACCTTACCTATAAAATGCGCAACTGGCATTACCACAATTGGCTTTCCGGCGATTTTATTGTGGAACAGGCGGTGCATAGTCTGGACATGATGTCATGGGCCATGGGTGATAAAATGCCGCTAACCTGTACCGCAACCGGCGGACGGCAGGTACGTGTAAACGAGATCTACGGAAACATATACGATCATTTTGCTGTAGAGTTTGGCTATGCCAACGGTGCCAAAGGCTTCCATTTCTGCAGGCAGCAGGAGGGAACATCGCACCGCAATACGGTGGATGTGCTCGGTACAGAAGGCAGTGCCTATATCAATGTGGGCATGAAGTATGAGTTGAGTGGCAAGACCAATTGGAAATACGAGGGCGAAAAGAAAAACATGTACCAGATACAGCACAACGAGCTTTTTGCCTCTATAAGGAATGGTACACCGATCAACAATGGCGAGTTCATGACGCAAAGTACTTTATTGTCTATCTGGGGACGTATGGCAGCTTATAGTGGACAAACCATCAGTTACGAAGATGCCCTGAACTCTAATATAGCCCTGGGGCCAAAATTTGAGGACTATAGCTGGGACATGAAATGGGACGACCAGCCAGTAGCTTTGCCGGGTATAACCAAAGTAATTTAAGCACCTGCATATATTATGTTTATAGTTAAAGGAATGGCTGTGGCCTTTTTGCAGGTATTGCTGTACGTTGTAACTGCATACGCGCAGTTAAAACCCATACAATTCGGGCAGGAAACCGAATTGCCGGGTACTGCCGGTAAAACTAAAAAACAAAGCATCAGCTGGATAAACGTAAATACAGATCCCGATACCTGGCGGTTGGAGAAAGACCTGCTGATCTGTACCGGTAAACCCATCGGTGTCATGCGGTCTGAAAAGCTTTACGAGAATTTCATCCTCGAAGTAGAGTGGAAACACATGGAGGTCGGTGGCAATTCAGGTGTATTTGTGTGGAGTGATGCCAAACCGGGTGAAAAGAACCGCCTGCCGGGCGGTGTAGAAGTGCAGATGCTGGAGCTGGACTGGGTAAAGCTGAATGCCAGGGATGGTGTGGAGCAACCGATTGCCTATGTACATGGTGAACTGTTTGGGGTTGGGGGCGTAACAACGGTTCCTGATAACGCAAGGGGAGAACGCAGTAAATCTGTAGAGAACCGCTGCAAGGGCAGGGGCGAGTGGAACAGTTACCGTGTGATTTGTGTAGATGGAACGATTAAACTATCAGTAAATGGCAAATTTGTAAACGGGATCAGCAGGTCGTCCGTAAAAAAGGGCTATTTGTGCCTGGAATCGGAAGGTGCTGAGATTCATTTCCGGAACTTAAGAATTACACAGCTGTAAAAAAATACAATCGCTCAGGATAAAACGAAAGTATGACTGAAAGAAATTGTTGTTTATTGCCTTTTTTCTGAAAAATTTTCGGAAATAAAGAGGTGTATTGTTATTATAACTTGTATTAAAGAGTTTTACTGAAAATTATTTAATACAAAAATGTTAGCTGAAAATCTGGAGCAGGCTTGTTTATCGCCAGACCTGAACAACAAATTTCAACACCTGTGGCACCTTGTTGGGAACACCCCAATGCTGGAGCTGCAATATACCTATAAGGGAAAAGCAGGGAAAGTTTATGTGAAGTGTGAGCACTACAACCTTACAGGAAGTGTGAAAGACAGAATGGCTTTGAACATTATGTATCATGCCTATAAATCGTGTGCCATAAAACCTGGTGATACCATTATTGAAGCTACAAGCGGTAATACAGGTATTGCATTTGCCGCTATTGGCAGGGCCCTGGGGCATCCGGTTAAAATTATTATGCCCAATTGGTTAAGCAAAGAACGTATTGACATCATCAGGAGTATGGGCGCCGAAGTGATCCTGATCAGTAAAGAACAGGGCGGCTTTTTAGGCAGCATCAAACTTTGCGAAGAAATGGCTGCCAAAGGCGGGGTATTTTTGCCAAGACAGTTTGAAAACCAGTACAACGAGGAAGCGCATGAAAAAACTACGGGTATGGAGATCTGGGAACAATTGAAGCTGAACGGCCTGAAGCCTGATGCTTTTGTTGCAGGCGTTGGCACCGGAGGTACGGTAATGGGTGTAGGAAAAGGCCTAAAAGCCCGTAACCCGGAAATTAAAATCCACCCGCTTGAGCCTGCGGAAAGTCCGACATTGACTACCGGTTATAAAGTGGGCAGTCACCGCATCCAGGGCATTTCTGATGAATTTATTCCTGAGATCGTAAAGCTGGACGAACTGGACGAGGTAATACAGGCCAACGACGGTGATGCCATCATTATGGCGCAGAAACTTGCCAAAGAGCTGGGACTTGCGGTAGGTATCTCATCTGGTGCAAATGTAATAGGGGCCATCAAGTTGAGGGAACAAATGGGCGATAACGCCATAGTAGTGAGCATACTGAGCGACAGTAACAAAAAATACCTGAGCACTGACCTGGTAAAAGAAGAGACCATTAAAGATTCGTTTGTATCTACAGACACTGTATTTACCGGGTACCAGCCAATCTGCCGTTTAAAATAGCTTGTTTTTAGAAAAGAAATATGAAACTAAACCACACCACATTTTTTAATATACGACTGCTGACCTTAGTATTGTTCCTGTTCCTGGGTACATGTACAGCTGTATGGGCGCAAGAGGCCGACACCAGTATGGCCGATATTGAATTTACAGAAATTACGCCGGAAACAACGCCTGCCCCTGCAGATACAGCAGCTGTGGCCCCTGCAAGTACAACGAAAGATAGCTTAAGCAGCGATACTACTGCCGTTAAGGCCGATGCCAAAGCTGCAGCGCCAGCGGCTGAAAAATCAAAGACACTCTGGGAAACTTTCATTGCCGGTCTTGTAGGTGGTTTTCTGGCCTTTTTAATGCCATGTATCTTCCCGATGGTACCACTTACCATCAGCTACTTTACCAAAAGGGCAGGCAGCAAAGGCAAGGGAATTGGTCAGGCACTGATCTACGGATTGTCCATCATTGTCATTTACGTGGCTTTCGGACTACTGATCACGGTGATCTTCGGCTCGGCTGGATTGAATGCATTGAGCGCAAGCGGGTTGTTTAATTTCCTGTTCTTTATTTTGCTGGTGGTATTTGCCATCTCATTTTTCGGGGCTTTCGAAATTACCCTGCCCAGCTCATTTGTCAATAAAATAGACAGCAAAGCCGATAACAGCAAAGGTTTGCTGGGGATCTTCTT